>DASQGM010000418.1:0-15812 GCA_035632615.1 bacterium
GCGCGCACTGCGAGCGGGCCGGCCGTGGCGCAACAGGGCCGCGACGGACGGCGCGTCGTGCACGTGCTTCGCCCGCGTGGGTCGGACACGCGTGGTGCAGGTATCGAGAGTCACGGACACGGCGCTGACGAGACGAACACCGGTGTGAGGGGTATGGACGCGCGCATGGGAACACCGCATGATCTGCAACCGCGGCGAGTCGACGACGTCGGCGGGATGGTCGTGGAGTGGGATCGCGGCATCCGGATGGACGATGGCCTCGTGCTGCGGGCCGACATCTTCCGTCCCGTCGCACCCGGTCGCTACCCCGTGATCTTGTCCTACGGCCCCTATGCCAAGGGCCTGCCGTTTCCGGCGGGCTACCCGTTTCAGTGGCAACGTCTCAGCGAGGGGCACCCCGAAGTCCTTCGTGGATCGACCGGGCGGTATCAGAACTGGGAAGTCGTCGACCCCGAGAAGTGGGTGCCCGACGGGTACGTCTGTGTCCGCGTCGACTCGCGCGGCGCCGGTCGGTCGCCGGGATTCCTGGACCCGTTCTCGCCCCGGGAAACGCGCGACTTCTTTCTGTGCATCGAGTGGGCGGGGGAAGAGGCATGGAGCAACGGTAAGGTGGGGTTGCTCGGCGTCTCGTACTTCGCCATCAACCAGTGGCACGTCGCATCCCTGCGCCCCCCGCACCTCGCCGCGATGTGCCCGTGGGAGGGAGCGGCCGACTGGTATCGTGACATGGCCCGTCACGGCGGCATCGCGTGCGTATTCTGGGACAACTGGATGCGCAAGCAGGTGATCACCGTGCAACACGGTGTGGGCGACCGCGGACCGCGAGATCCGAACACCGGGCAGCCGGTCGCCGGCCCGGAGACGCTGTCCGACGGCGAACTGGCCGCCAATCGCGCGGATCTGCGCCGCGCATTTCTTTCCCATCCGCTCGACGACCGGTACTATCAGGACCGGTCTCCGGTGTGGTCGCGCATCACGGTTCCGCTCCTCTCGGCGGCGAACTGGGGCGGGCAGGGCCTGCATCCTCGTGGAAACTTCGAAGGGTTCATGCGGGCGGCGTCCACAGACAAATGGCTGGAAGTTCACGGCCTGGAGCATTGGACGCACTTCTACACGGACTACGGCATGGCGCTGCAGAAGCGATTCTTTGACCACTACCTCAGGGGCGTGGACAACGGCTGGGAGCGCGAGCCCCGTGTCCTTCTACAAATCCGGCACGTTGACCGCTTCGTTCCGCGCACGGAGGCCGGCTGGCCGATTCCGCGCACCCGATGGACGCGGTTCTATCTCGACGCTGCGACGATGGCGCTGACGGCGCGCGCCCGTTCCGAGACCGCCGCGATCGCGTACGAGGCGCTGGGGGAGGGCGTCACATTCACCACCGCGCCGCTCGAACAGGAGACCGAGATCACCGGGCCCGCGGCGCTTAAGGTGTTCGCATCGTCCACCACGACCGACGCTGATCTGTTCGTGGTCTTGCGTATGTTCGATCCCGACGGTCGGGAAATCGACTTCCAGGGCGCGCTGGATCCCCACACGCCGATCGGCAACGGGTGGTTGCGCGCATCCCACCGTCGGCTCGATCCTCGTCTCTCCACGGAGTGGCGGCCGTATCACAGCCACGATCGCGCCGAGCCGCTGGTGCCGGGCGAGATCTACGAGCTCGACGTCGAGATCTGGCCGACGAGCATCGTGGTGCCGGCGGGACACCGGATCGCGTTGACCGTTCTGGGCAGGGATTTCGAGCGACCCGGGCCGAGTCTCGAGATGACAACGTTCGCGAATCCCCTTCGCGGCTCCGGTCCGTTTCTCCACACCGACCCCGAGGATCGTCCGGCCGCGACGTTCGGTGGACGCACCACGCTGCACACCGGCGGCGCGCACTCATCGTATCTCCTGCTCCCGGTCATTCCGGCCGGTCCGGGCCGGTAGCGCGCGTGCGCCGGTTGCGCGGGGCCCTGGTTGACCCGGTCCGTGTGCGGGAGGGTTTTCCCCGGGCACGGCAAATCGTAGCCTCACTCGCGTCGAGAGATTCCGGCGCGCGGGAACCGGTGTTCCGCGCGACCCAACGCGTGTCCCGCCGCCACACCGACGATCGACGTTCTTGGGCGACGCCGCCCGCAATCCTGATGTGAGGAGCCCGAGACAGTGACCAGCCATTTCGAGCCCCCGAACGCGTTTCGCTCTCCACGGTTCTCGCAGGTCGCGACCTTCATGCGATTGCCGCACACGCGCGACCCGCACGGGTTGAACGTCGGAATTCTGGGGATTCCGTTCGACGGCGGGACGAGCTACCGCTCGGGTGCGCGGTTCGGCCCGCGGGAGATCCGCGTCCACTCCGCGCTGATCCGCCCGTATCATCCGGTGTTGCGGGCGTCGCCGTTCGAGCGGCTCCGGGTCGCGGACTGCGGCGATGTGGACGTGAACCCGATGGACATCGTCGATACCTACGGGCGCATCGAGACGGCGGTGGGCGAGATTCTGGGCGCAGGGGCCGTGCCGGCGTGCGTCGGCGGGGATCACTCCATCTCGCTGGCAATCATGCGCGCCGTCGCCCGCGTGCACGGACCCGTGGCGTTCGTGCACTTCGACAGCCACCAGGACATGTGGGACGAATATTTCGGCAACCGGTACTTCCACGGCACCCCGTTCCGGCGGGCCCAAGAAGAGGGCCTGTACGACACCAAGGCGACCGTGCAGATCGGGATCCGCGGACCGGTGTACGGGCCGGAAGACTTTGCGTTCGGGGAGACGCACGGGGTCACGGTGTTCCGGGCGGAGGAGGTTCACCGCCGTGGTGTCGAGGCCGCGCTTGAGGCGGTGCGCCGGCTCAAGGGGCGGAAGGTGTACGTGTCGTTCGACATCGATTCCGTGGACCCGGCGTTCGCCCCCGGGACCGGCACGCCCGAGGTGGGCGGCCTCTCGAGCGCGCAGGCGCTCGAGCTCCTGCGCGGCCTCAGCGGCCTCGAGATCGTCGCGTTCGACGTCGTCGAGGTGGCGCCCCCGTACGACCACGCCGGCATCACCTCGATGCTGGCCGCGAACGTGTTATTCGAGTTGCTCTCGGTGATCTCGCTGAGGTCTCCGACGCCGTGACCTGAGGGCGCGATGCCCCGGGGCGCCCGACGCATGCGGCGCTCTGGTGGTCGCGCGGGCTCGTAGCGGCGGGATGGTCCCGAACGGCGCCAACCTCACGGCCGCCGCCCAGGAATTCAACAACGATGAGGTGAGTCTTGGAAACGCTCGACGTCCACTTTCACGTGGTGCCGCCGCAGTTCCTCGAGGCGATCCGCCGCGGCGAGTTCCGCGAAGTCGTCCACATGGAGCGGACCGACGGCAAGGAGCGTATGGTCTACCACGCTCCTCCACACGTGGTCCTGGAACCCGGAGGGTTTCTGCAGCCCGATGTGTTCGACGACCGCCTGATCCTTGCCGCGATGGACCGCCAGAAGCTGGATGGGGCGGCGATCGGGCCGTCGCCCGGGCAGTTCTACTACTGGGCCGAGCCGGAGTTGGGGGAACGCATGTCCCGCGCCGTGAACGACGGGATCGCCGCGATGGTCCGCGCCCATCCGGGCCGGTTCCTTGGGTTGGGGACGCTTCCGATGCAGGACGGCGAGCGCGCGGTGCGCGAGCTGCGCCGCGCGGTGACCGAACTCGGGTTGCGCGGGATCGAGATCTGCGCGCACGTTGCCGGCGAGGATCTGGACGCCCCCCGTCTCGCGCCCGTGTACGCGGAGGCCGAGCGCTTGGGCGTGCCGTTCTTCCTGCACCCCCAGAACGCGGGCGACATCAGCCGCATGCGCGAGTATCACATGTGGAATCTCGCCGGGTTCCCGATCGAAACCGCTCTCGCCGCCTGCCGGCTCGTGCTGGGCGGCGTGTTCGAGAAGTTTCCAGGGTTCAAGGTGATCCTCGCGCACGGAGGCGGATACTTTCCGTATCAGATCGGACGCCTCGACCACGGCTATAAGGTCCGGGGCGAGTTGAAGCACCTGCCCCGGCGTCCGAGCGAATACCTCGAGTGCATCTACTGCGACACCCTCACACACAATGCGCTGTCGCTTCGGTTCCTGCTCGACCGGATCGGCGACGACCACGTCGTCATTGGGAGCGACTATCCGTTCGACATGGGATACGACCAGCCGGTCGAGATGGTCCGAAACAGTGGCCTCGGGCACGAACGGGAAGCCAAGGTGTTGGGCAAAAACCTTGCAAGGCTGTTGAAGATTGCCTAGGCGGCGGAATGACCGTCCGGGCCGGGACGGCCGTCTTCATCGGCGTCCGGGTGTCGGGCCGCTTCCGGCCCGCGGTTCGTCGCGGTCCGGCGCGCGGCTACGATTGCAGGAGTCCCGGAGGACGCTCGCCGTGGATCCAGGCGACGATGTTGCGCGCGCACGAGGCCGTCATTTCGCCGCGCACGTCCCACGTCGCGCCGCCGTTGTGCGGGGCCAGGATGACGTTCGGGAGCTCGTAGAGGTCCGGGTTCGGCTCCGGGTCGTGGGTGACCGGGGGCTCGTTCCAGTAGACGTCCAGCGCGGCGCCAGCGATCGTGCGGTCCCGAAGCGCCTTGACCAACGCCTGTTCGTCGACGATCCGGCCCCGGGCCGTGTTGATGAGACAGGCGGTTGGTTTCATCAGCGCGAGCTCGCGGGCGCCGATCATCAGGTGGGTGCTCGGATTGTAGTCGCACGCGATGCAGACGTAGTCGCTGCGCCGCAACACGTCATCCTTGCCGGGGGCCCACTCCACGTGAAGCTCGCGCTCCCGCTCGAGCGGGAGGCGCGTCCGTTTCGTGTACAGCACGGTCATCTCGAAGGGGTGGAGTCGCGGGACCATGAACTCGGCCACGAGCCCAAGGCCGATCAGGCCGACCGTCTTGCCTGGGCATCCGACGCCCATCAGCGCCAACGTCTGCTCCTGCTTGAACTGGCCGGCCCGCGTATAACGGTCCGCGTCGACCAACCGGTACGCGAGGGCCAGCAGCATGGAGATCGTCAGGTCGCCGGTCACCTTGCAGATCTGCGCGTAGATCGCGTCGGCCGGGTGGAGGATCGCCACGGGGAGCTTGCGGGCGCGTGCGGCCTCGAGGTCGATGTTCCCCGGCTTGCGGGACACCAGCGAGATTCCCTTGAGGTCCGGGTTCGCGTTGATCACCTCGGCGGGGATGACGGTGTCGCCCATCCCGAAGAGGTAGTCGCACCGCTTCGCGTTGGCGACCAGTTCGTCCGTGCTGATCTGGCGGTCCAGGTGCGGGTAGGCGGTCACCTCCGCGACCTCTCGCAACATCCGCAACGCCACATCCGGAACAGGCTGAACGACGAAGACGCGTGGTTTCATAGTGGCCCCATCCTATCAGGCGAGTCTCCGGAGACGCAACAAGCGCGCGTGGACGCGCGACGGGCGGTGCTGGGCACCGCGTACATTCGCCCAGCGGCAGGAAGTGCGTGGTGCACGTTGATTGCGGGGCTGGGTTCTTGGCATGATCGGACAGGGCGGGCCCACCGCGGCGTCGTTTCGCGCGACACAATAACCGGGGCCGCGGTAGTGGGCACCCCGTCCACGTGAGGAGGGTCGGCACATGGCGATCGGGTGGGGGATCATCGGGACGGGCGGCTTCGCCGGCGGCGCGGTGGCGCCGGCGATCAATGCGCTGAAGACCGACGGCCGACTGGTGGCGGTGGTGAGCCGGGACCGCGGTCGCGCGGACGCGTTCGCGGCGCAACAAGGCGCAGAACGGGCGTACACAGCGTACGACGATCTGCTGCGCGACGCCTCGGTCCACGTGATCTACATCTCGACGCCGAACGCGCAGCACGCCGAGCAGGCCATCGCTGCGGCGCGCGCCGGGAAGCACGTGCTGTGTGAGAAGCCGCTCGCGCTCACGGTGCCGGACGCGCGGCGCGTAGTGGAGGAGTTCGCGCGAGCAGGCCTGAAATTAGGCACGCACTTCCAGACGCGTCATCACACCGCGTTCGTTGAGACCAAGCGGCTGCTCGATGAGCGCGCGATCGGCGACGTGATCATGGTGCAGATCGAAGTGAGCGCGGGCGCCGCGCCGCTGCGAGGGTGGCGTACCGACCCGTCGTTGGCGGGGCTCGGGGCCATCAACAACCTCGCGGTCCACCCATACGACCTGCTCCGGTATCTCCTCGGCTCGGAGGTCCGCGAGGTCGTCGCGCTCACGAACGTTGGCCGGACGCGCGAACTCGAGCGGATGGTACTGGCGCTGCTGCGTTTTCAGAATGGCGTGCTCGCCTACGTCAACGCGAACCAGAACGTTCCCCACTATCAACCGGACATCGATATCTATGGCACCGCGGGACGGATTGTGGGACTCGACTGCACGCGACCGTTCCGCGACGGCGAGTTGCGCGTGTTGACCGAGGCGGGCGAGCGCGTGACGAAGCACACGAGCCGGGATGCGGTCGTGCGGTCGGTCGCCGCGTTCAACGACGCCGTGGCGCACGACCGAGAGCCGAATCCGTCCGGTTTGGATGGGCTGCGCAACGTCCAGTTGACCGACGCGATCATCGCCTCGGCGCGCGAAGGTCGGTTGGTGGAGGTGGCGTACTAGGCGTTCTGTGCCGCCGCGGCCCCGTCTCGTTGTCGCGGGCGATCGGCGGCGTGGGACGGCCTCGGCGCGGACGGCGTGGTGCACGAAAGGGCGGGGATGGAGGCGCCAACGCTTCGGAACGGGACGGTCGCGAAGCCGCGGCAGCGCGGGCGGTTGGTGGCGGCGTTGCGGTCCGCCGAGGCGCGCCATCAGCTGTGGGGCTACGTGTTTCTTGCCCCGATGTTTCTGCTGCTGATCGCGTTCAAGTTTGTGCCGATGGTCCAGGCCTTCTACCTGAGCTTGACGAGTTACGATCTCCTGAGCGCGCCGCGGTTTGTGGGGGCGGCGAACTACGCCACGCTGTTGCAGGACCCGCTGTTTCATCAATCGGTCACGGCCACGGCGTATTTCGTGTTCGGGACGTGTATTCCGCTGTGGTTCTTCTCGCTCGGGCTGGCGCTGATTTTCAACACGGCGCTTCCGGCGAAGAACACGCTGCGCCTCATCTACTTCCTACCGGCGATCATGCCGGTGGTGGTCTACGCGACCGTGTGGCGCTTCCTGTTTCACCCGTATGGACTCCTGAACGTCGGTCTCCATGCGCTCCGACTGCCCGCGGTCGACTGGTTGGGCGACAGTCGTGCGACGATGCCCGGCTTCATCCTGTCGGCCGAGTGGCGGTTCGTGCCGTATTTCATGATTCTCTACCTCGCGGGACTGCAAAACATCCCCCAGGAGTACTACGAGGCCGCGGCGATCGACGGTGCCTCCAGCGTCCAGCGGTTTCGCGCGATCACGCTGCCGCTGTTGCGGCCGACCGTGCTGCTCGTCGTCGTCGTGTCCCTGATCCTGATGTCCAAGGTGTTCACGAACGTGCTGATCATTTCCGGTGGCGGACCTAATGGGGTCACCCGCGTGCTGTCGCTGTTCATCTACCAGACGGGCTTTCAGTTCTTCAAGATGGGGCTGGCGAGCGCCGCGTCGATCTTCCTGCTCCTGGGCATGATGATCTTCACGCTGATGCAGCTCCGGCTGTTCCGGGACGGAAGCCATGATTAGCGGCCGCACGCGCATCGACCGCGTGCTCTACTGGATCCGGTTCGGCCTGGTCGCGGGAGTCGGGTTGTTCACGCTGATCCCGATTTTCTGGATGCTCTCCACCTCGTTGAAACCGCTCGCCCAAGTGTTCCAGCTGCCGATTCAGTGGATCCCCCGGCCGCCCGACTGGAGCAACTACCCGAGCGCGTGGAACCAATACCCGTTCGGGCGCTATTTCGTGAACAGCCTGATCGTCTCGGTGGCGGTGACGGTGTTGAACGTCGTCCTGGCGGGGTTCGCCGGATACAGTCTCGCCAAGTACCGGTACTTCGGCCAGCGGGCGCTGTTCATCGCGATCCTGTGCACGCTGATGCTGCCGATCGAGGTCCTGATGGTGCCGACGTTCTTGATCGTGAAGGAGCTCGGCTGGCTCAACAGCTATCAGGGCTTGATCGTCCCGACCGCCGCGGACGCGTTCGGCGTGTTTCTGATGCGGCAGTTCATGCTGCACCTGCCCGATTCCCTAATCGAGGCGGCGCGCATCGACGGCGCCAGCGAGCTCGGCACGTTCTTCCGGATCGTCGTGCCGCTCATCTGGCCGGCGACGTTCACCCTGGCCCTGTTCACCTGGCGTGAGACGTGGGACGCGTTCGTGTGGCCGTTCATCATCATCACCAATGACAGCCTGCGCACCGTGCCGATCGGCCTCCAGCGCTTCCAAGAGGAGTACGTGACCACGTACAACCAGGTCATGGCGATCTCGACGGTCGCCATGATCCCGCTGATGTTGCTGTTCTTCTTCTTCCAACGCGCGTTCATCCAAGGCATCGCGCTGTCCGGTTTGAAGGAGTAGGGGTTCGGCGGCCGCCGGCCGCGCCGGTGCACGCGATCCCCGGCCCGTGCGCCGGTGTGTGCCGCGCCACCAGGTTGAGCTGAGAGGTGACGGAGTGACTGTTGCGAGGCCGGCCCCGGAGGGGTTCACGCGCATCGGTTATCTGGATCTGCCGGGCGGCGGGCAGGTGACCGTGGACGGGGCGTACGCGTACGTCGGCCACATGGCGCCTCCCCTCGGGACCAGCATCATCGACGTGTCCGACCCGGCGGCCCCGACGATCGTCGCGCAGGTGAACGTCCCGACGGACATTCACTCGCACAAGGTGCGCGTCGTCGAGGACGTGATGCTCGTGAACTACGAGCGGTTCCCGGAGCACGACGACTCGCACACGCGTCAGGTCGGGCTGAAGGTGTTCGACATCGCCGACCGCCGGCGCCCCCGCGAGATCGGCTTCTTCCCCACCAGCGACCGCGGTGTGCACCGGTTCGATCTGCGGGGCACGCAGGCGTTTCTCTCGACCGGGTGGGAGGGATTTCGGTCGAACATCCTCGCGATCGTGGACATCGCCAAGCCGTCGGCGCCGGCGCTTCTGGGGCGGTGGTGGTTCGAGGGGTTGGAGGCGTCCGCGGGCGGCCCCGCGCCGGTGGACTACTGGGTGCACCTGGCGCTCGCCCGGGGCGATCGGGCCTACGTGGCCTGCGGCGTCGCGGGCGCGGCGATCGTGGACATCGCGGACGTTCGGCATCCGAGCACCGTCGGCCGCGTCGAGTGGAATCCCCCGTATGCGCCGCCGACGCACACGTTTCTGCCGGTCCCGCACGCGATCCGGAACCGACGATTTGCCGTGGTGACGGACGAGGACGTGACCGACGATATCCTCGAGGATCCGCCCGCGTTCATGTGGATCCTCGATATCACGAACGAGGCACGGCCGGTGCCGGTCTCGACGTACCATGCCGATCCGGACGATCTCGTCGCGCCCGGCAAGCGGTTCGGCGCGCACCAGCCCTGGGAACACATCCGGGACGACAACATCGTGTTCGTGACGTGGTTCAGCGGGGGCGTCAGAGCCGTGGATATCTCCGATCCGTACCGCCCGCGCGAGGTGGGCCGGTACGTTCCTCCGGCCGAGCCCCCACACGGCGTCGCGCAATCCAACGACGTGTTCGTCGACCACCGGGGGCTCGTCTACGTCATCGATCGGTACCGCGGGCTCACCGTGCTCGAGTTCACCCCGCGAGGGTGAGCTGGTCCGCGCCTCGACACCCGCGGAAGAGACGATCGCACCCTCGCCCTGGGCCGTGCGGCAGGGTCGCGGCCCCATCGCGGGCTCGGCGTTGCACGTTCTGAGCGGCACGATCTGTGCGTTGTGCACATCCTTCCCCGTCAACGCAGAGGGACAATCCACGCGAGGCGAGTCGGCGGGCAAAAATGCTCAGTTTCCGTCATGTCGCGTCTAGGGATCGACGCACCGGCGTCGAAAGCCGATTCGTGTTTTTCCCACGGCGGCACACCGCAGATCGGGGTGCGCTGCGGATGGGACCTCCGTCGGCACACATCCGACGACACTGTGTACGTTCATCTACCCTGCGAGCTCGGCGGCGAGTCGCAAATTTGGCGCCTCGATCGGTGGAGGCCGATGCCACAGCGCGATGCGCCGGCTTGAGCCGGAAGGGCAACACAGACCCAACGGGGGTGTGTGGTGAAACCCAGGATCTTCGTGACTCAGCCGATCCCGGACGTCGCGGTGGAGCTGATGCGGGCGGTGGCCGACGTGGAAGTCTGGCCGCGCCTCGACCGGCACCTCAGCCAAGACGAGCTGGTCGCGGCGGCCAAGCGAAACGACTATTTGTTCGTCATGGGCGGCAACTTGATCAGTGCGGACGTGATCAAGGCCAATCCGAATCTCAAGGGTATCGGCATGGTGCACCGGCGGATGCCGGTCGAGAACAACGTCGACCTCGAGGCCGCCCGTGCGCAGAACGTCAAGGTGGTGTTCCCGGATCCCTGGGAGGACGTCTACCAGAAGATCTGCCGGGCGACGTGCGACCTCGCGATGGCGATGATCCTGGATCTTGCTTATCGCGTTCTCGAGGCGGACCGGTATACTCGCGCGGGCAAGTTCAAGCAGGAGCATACGATGGCGTTGATGGGCATCGGGTGCTCCGGCAAGACGCTCGGGTCGGTGGGGCTGGGGCACGTCACGCGGTTCATGGTTCCGCGGGCGCGCGCCCTGGAGATGCGCGCGGTCTACACCAAACGGACCCGGCTTCCGGAAGCCGAGGAGCGCGAACTCGGCGTCGAGTGGGTCCCGAACAAGGACGAGGTGCTGAAGCAGAGCGACTTCGTAAGCGTGGGCGTCGACTACAATCCCAGCACGCACCTGATGTTCGGGGAGCGGGAGTTCGCGCTGATGAAGCCGACGGCCTACTTCATCAACATCGGGCGGGGCCGCATTGTGGACGAGCAGGCGCTGATCCGGGCCTTACAGAACCGCACGATCGCCGGCGCCGGGCTGGACGTGTACTGGGGCGAACCGCCCGTTGTGTGGGAGCCGGCTCCCAGCGAGGAGTTCTTCAAGATGGACAACGTGATTCTGTGTCCGCACAACGGCGGGGCGACGTGGGAGGCGCGCGGCGAACTGACCAAGACGTGCGCACGCAACATCATCGCGTTGATCAACGGCGAGCGCCCGCGGGGATTGGTGACGTGGTAGGGTTGTCGATGCGACGGGCCGGCGCGCGCTGACAGGGAGCGGCCACCGATGGGGCGCCCACGTGTCTACCTGACTCAGCCGGTCCCGGAGACGGCGCTGCGGCGACTTCGGGAGGTGGCGGACGTCGCCCTGAACGAGGACCCGCTGCACGAAGCCACGCCCGCCGAACTCTCCGCGGGTGTGCGTGACAGCGACGTGTTGTTCTGCCTGCTCCACGACAAGATCGACGCCCGTGTGCTGGCCAGCGGTCCGAGGCTGGGGCTCGTCGCGTCGATGGCGATCACCCCCGCGAACATCGATGTGGCCGCGGCCACCGCGCGACGGATTCCGGTGACGGTGATCCCGCCGCTCGTAACCGAGGCAACCGCCGACGTGGCGATGGCCCTCGTGCTGGCGGTGGCGCGCCGCGTCGTCCAGGCGGACCGGCTGGTGCGGGCCGGGATCTTTCCCGGTGCGCAGTCCCAGTTTCTCGTCGGCGGGGCGGTGCACGGAAGGACACTGGGGATCGTCGGGCTCGGTGACATCGGGCGCGCCGTGGCGCGCCGCGCGCGAGGCTTCGGCATGCGGATCCTGTACATGAAGCGGACGCGGTTGTCCGCCGCGGAGGAACGGGAGCTCGGCGTCGAGTGGGCGCCGCTTCCGGACCTACTGCGTGACGCCGATTTTGTGTCGGTGCACGCGGCGCAGACGCCGGAGACGCACCATCTCATCGGCGCCCGTGAGCTGCGGTTGATGAAACCCACGGCGTACCTGGTGAACACGTCCCGGGGGTCGCTGGTCGATGAGGCGGCGCTCGTCACGGCGCTTCGAGACGGGTGGATCGCCGGGGCCGGCCTCGACGTGTACGAGCACGAACCCCGCGTGTCGCCCGGCCTGCTGGAGCTGACGAACGCGGTCCTCCTGCCGCACATCGGCAGCGCCGACCGGGAGACCCGAGAGGCCACCGCCGGCGTCGTCGTCGACAACATCTGCGCGTTCCTCCGCGGCCAGCGCCCGCCGAACGTGTTCAATCCGGAGGTGTACGACGCATGACAACGCGCGTCCGTGAACGAAAGAACCCGTGGGGCGCGGCGGTCCCGACGCGGGCGCTGCACAGGCGCACGGCAATCGTCGGAGAGACGGGGGCGTGTCATGGCGGGCGCTGAGGACAGCATCCGACGGGGGCCGGCGGAGACGTGGTCGCGCGGCGCGGGTATCGCGGACTATGAGCGTCGCGTCGACATCGCCCGGCTGCACGCGGGCCGGTGGGAGCGCGCCCGCGGCGCGCTGGCCGGCGCCAAGCTCGACGCCGTACTGGTGTGGAAAGAGGAGAATGTCCGTTATCTGACGAGCCTGCGCCCCCAGATCATCGCCGGGAAGAACGGCGTGTTGAACGGCGCGTTGTTCACGCGTGACGGGCTCGCGATCCTGTTCGTCTCGGGTGGCGACCGAGACCGCGCGGAAGGGACGATGCCCTGGATCAAGGAGTTTCACACGATCCCGATCGTCGAGGAACCAGGGCTGGTGCGTCACGTGGCGACCGAGATCATTCCCCCCGTGCTGAATCGGCACGGCCTGGGGAACGGCACAATCGGGATCGATCTCGCCGGCAAGCTGCTCATGGACGCCTTGGCGGAGACATGCCCCCGCGTCCGCTGGGTCGACGGCGACGCGGCGATGCAGTCGGCGCGCCGAGTGAAAACGAATGAGGAACTGGCCGTCATCGAGGAAGCGACCGCGATCGCCGAGGCGGTGACGGCGACGGCGGTCGCCTACGTCGACGCCGGGGTCCGCGAGTGCGAGGTCGCCGGGGAGGCCCTCAGGACGCTGTATCGCCTCGGCGGCGAGTATCCTCACGTGACCACCCCGTTTGTCGCGAGCGGGGAACGCATGGCGCCGCCCACCCGACTGGCGACGGACAAGTTGATCCGGGAAGGCGATCTGGTGTTCATCGACATCGGCGCGATGTGGAACGGGTACTTCGGCGACATCGGCCGGACGATCGTCTGCGGCGCGCCGGCGGCTGAGCAGCGTCGCGTGTACCGCGCGGTGTGGGACGCGCTCCAGG
Organism: bacterium; assembly: GCA_035632615.1. Taxonomy (GTDB): domain Bacteria; phylum Sysuimicrobiota; class Sysuimicrobiia; order Sysuimicrobiales; family Segetimicrobiaceae; genus JAJPIA01. Next base: position 13,193 of record DASQGM010000418.1, read on the forward strand.
CCGGGATCGACGTGATGCGCCCCGGGGCGACGAACCTGGACGTTGCCGTGGCGATCCGGGAGCGCGCAGCCGCGCACGGGCTCGCGGATCACTTTCTCAGCCTGTTCATCGGCCACGGGATCGGGTGCGGCTCGAACGAGCCACCCTACGTGGGGGAAGCGATCCCCGGGGCGGCGTCCGTGGTGCTCGAGCCCGGGATGGTGTTTGCGCTCGAGCCTCTGATCTGGGTGCCGGGCGTGCCCGGGGGCGGCGGCGTCCGTCTGGAGGACATGGTGACCGTGACCGACACCGGGGCGAGACGAATCTCTCGCAGCCCGTACTGCGAATCGCTGCTGCAATGAGACCGGCGCGTCAGGCGCACGAGAGGGAGGGGACGCACGGATGAGTCAACACCCGTTTCTTGCAGGGCAGCACGAGCATCAGCCGCGGCGAGTGTACAGCACGTCGGGGACCGATTGGCAGGGCCGGGTGAACTTCGACCGGCTGCGCCGGGAGCGGTTGGCGCGCGCGCGGGCGATGATGGAGAAGCACGACCTGGGCGCGCTGATCCTGTTCGTCGGGGAGAACGTCCGGTACGTCACCGGCGTCTACCAGGGGAACTGGAAGAACAATATCTTCATCCGCTACGCGGTGTTGGCTCGCGGCAAGGATCCGATCCTCTTTGAGACGGTCGGCAGCGACATGGTCTGTGCGCAGATCGACGCGCCGTGGCTGTCTGAGGTGCGGCCGGCGATCACCTGGAAGTGGTCGGAGGGTGCGGAGTCCGAGATGGCGGCGCGGATGGCCACGTCGATAGCGGACGTGCTCCGCGAGGCCGGCGTGCAGAAAGAAAAGATCGGCATCGACATCATGGACATGGTCGCGTACCAGTCGCTGACGAAGCAGGGCCTGAACATCGTAAACGGTTGGCCGGCGATGTCCCAGGCGCGCGTCATCAAGACCGTGGACGAGCTGGAGTGCCACAAGATCTCCGCCGCCCACGGCGACGCGGCGATGTGGATGGCCAAGCACGAGTGGGCCAAGCCGGGCGTGCGCGAGGCCGAGGTGTGCGCGAAGGTCAACGAATACCTGTATCGCAGCGGGTTCGACTTCGTCTACGATATCATCGTCGCCTCGGGCGGCAACACCAGCCCGTACCGTCGGTGGCACACCGACAAGATTATCCGGCAGGGTGATCTCATGATCATGGACATCAACGCGGTGGGGCCGGGCGGGTACTTCATCGACTTCGTGCGGTGCTGGAAAGTGGCGGCCAAGCCGACGCAAAAGGAGAAGGATTTGTACAAGGAGTGCTACGATTCGCTGTACGCGGCGATTCACGCCGTGAAGGCGGGGGCCACGAGCGCGGACGTTGCGAAGCACTTCCCAGAGTACGACGACGATAAGTACGGCAGCGTGTCGCTGCAGCAGTTCGCGCACAGCATCGGGCTCAGTTTGTACGAGGGGATGTGGATCTCCCGGGCCTATTCGCTCAAGTACCCGGCGGAGCTGAAGCCGAACATGTACTTCGCCATCGAGACGTTCGCCGGTCACCCCGGCCTCGAGCAAACGGTGCGCCTCGAGGAGAACCTGGTGGTCACCGACAAAGGGTACGAACTGTTCACGCTCTGCGAGCACGACGAGGACATGCAGCGCAAGTAGCATCGCGCCCCACGGCTCGGTGATCGGGCGCGCTCCGGAGTCTATCCGGGGCGCGCCCGTGCGCTCTTTCGGGGCGCCAAGGGTACCGCCATTCACGGGCATTCACGGACAACGGGCGCGGCGTGGCGGCGGCGTTTGAGCGCGCGATGGCTCGACCAGGGCGGGCCGCCCCTGTCGGGCGCTGATCGACTTGGTGGTCTTCAGCGCGACCCTTCGCCGCCATCTGCTTAGGAGGAACTCGAGCGTCCCTCCGTAGAACGTACGCGGTCAGTTCGGATCCTGGTGACCGTCCGGTAGGTGCCAAGGTCCGGCGGACGATCGTCTCCGGAGCGTGCACCCATGTCGCGGTCGCTCGACATCGTCGGTCCGTGACGCAATCGTCGGTGTGTTCCGTCGGGATCAGCAGCTACCCAATGTGTTCCGCGGAGCAGTGCGCCCGTTGGCGCGGGTTCTCGGTCAAGTCAGGCACCCACGTGCTCTTTGTTCATGGCAACCGCTTGCGCGCGCGCCAGTTTCGTGGGCGCCCCCACCGTCGGATGAGTATCCTCAGCGAACGCCACCACCACCTGGTGATGCCTGCCGACAACGTTGTAGGCCCAATCCCCTGCACGCACCAAGCCGAAGGAGGATGCCCGTGGTAACCATCGGAGTCGTGGGCCTGGGTTTGATGGGTAGCGGGATCGCGAGGCGACTCTTGTTAGCCGGGCACCCGGTCACGGGCTACAATCGCACGGCCGCGAAGGCGCAGAGGCTCGTCGATGCCGGCATGCGCCGCGCGGACAGCCCGCGGGCGGTCGCCGAGGTTGCCGAGATCACCCTGTCGATGGTGACGGATACCGCGGCGCTGCAGGCCGTGGCGGATGGCCCGGACGGTATCCTTGCCGGTTTGGGACCCGGCAAGACTTACGTTGACATGAGCACGGTCAACCCGGAAGTGAGCCGCGCTCTGGCAGCACGCGTCCGGGAGCGGGGTGCGGGG
>DASQGM010000419.1:0-7391 GCA_035632615.1 bacterium
CAGGACGCGAAGAATTCGCATCGGCCGACCCGTCATCCCCGACGTCCCTACTGGTACCGGATGCGCGGATTGAGGGCGAAGTAGAGCACGTCGACGACCAGGTTGGTCACGACCACGACCGTGGTGAACACGACGACGAACGCCTGCACGACCGGCACGTCGCGGTAGCCGATCGCCTGCACCGCCAGCCGGGCCATCCCCGGGTAGCTGAACACCTGCTCGGTCACGATCGCGCCCGCCAGCAGGGTCGGGATCTGGATCCCGATCACCGTGAGGATCGGGAGCGCGGCGTTCCGGAGGGCGTGCCGGTAGAGCACCAACCGCTCGCTCAATCCCTTCGCCCGCGCGGTCCGCACGTAGTCCGTCGCGAGCACCTCGATCAACCCCGAGCGGGTGAGCCGCGCGACGATCGCCGAGGAGAAGATGCCGAGCGTGACGCCCGGCATGACCAAGTGGTCGAGGTCCCCGCCGCCCCCATACGGAAGCCACCGCAGCCGCACGGCAAAGACCAAGATCAACAGCATCCCCACCCAGAACGTCGGGACGCTCTGGCCGAGCACCGCGGCCGCCGACGCGATCGTATCCACGAGCGAGCGCTGGCGCGCGGCCGCGACGACGCCCAGCGGGATCCCGAGCACCAGCATGACCACCGCGGACGCGCCGAGCAGCTCGAGGCTCGCCGGCACCCGCTCGAGGACGAGCCCGAGCGCCGGCTGCCGCTGCCGGATCGACTCCCCGAAGTCTCCGCGCGCGGCGCGCACGAGAAACCGCTCGAACTGGACGGGCAGCGGGAGGTTGAGGCCGAGTTCGGCCCGGAGCGTGTCGACCTGTTGCTGGGTGGCCTCGAACGGGAGCATCAGCTGAACGGGGTCGCCGGACAGGTGGATCAGGAGAAACGCGACGAGGACGGTGGCAAACAGGACCACCACGCCGCTCAGGAGGCGCCGCCCGACATAGACGAACGACATGTTTGGGTTACCTCGGGCATAAGCGAAGCGCGTGTGCTGTACAGACACAGTAGTTACGGCTGCGACCGGCGGCGCACCTGCGTCACCGCGCACGAGTCACGTGACGCTCGCGCCCAGCCGCTGAGGGCTGTGCTGGCTCGCTACGCGGACCGCGGATTCGGTGCGGAGTACCGTCGTGTCTGGCGCGGTATGTGCAACCCCAACACGAACAGCGAGTTACAACCGGAAATCCAAACGGGACTCGCCCGCCACTATCGTGATTTCTCGGATTTGGGCCAGCGCTCGAGAAGCGCGTCGATCTTGCGCGCGACCGCGCCCACCGGGACCACGGTCGGCCCGGCGTTGCGGACCAGCACCACCACGTTTATCCGCGCAAACAGCACCATCGTGTCGTCGAGCCCGAACGCCACATCGCCCGGGGCGTTCTTGTCGGTGAGCCGTTCGACGGCGCCGGATTGCATGTTGCCGAGCGCGTCCATCAGCTGGGTGTGCGCCGCCTTGACCGAGGCACACTCGAAGACGTCGACCGCGAGCAACTCGCTCGTCGATTCGCCGCGGCGCCACAGCGATCGAATCGCTGTCGTTTCGGCGTGCTCGGCGCGCTGCGAGCGCACCAACGTCCACCCGCGGATCTCCAACCGGTCGAGACTGATGCCTTCGAGCACCCGCCGGCCCTGACCGCCGCGCCCGCGCCACTTGCTGGCGTCGTATCGCTTCTCGAGGAATCGCCGTTGCTCGACGCTCATCGGATCCCTCCTACACCACGGTCCGTCTCTGGCGCGTGCCGGGTTGCGGGTTGCAGTTCGGCCGGCCGGCCGGGGTGGCTAGACGGTCGCGATAGAGCAGGTCGCCCGGATTGCCAAAACGCAGGTCCTGCGGGAGCAGCGGGACCCGCGGGGCGCTCGTTGGGTCGCTGTCGCCGTCGACCTGCAGGCACGCGTCGTACACGTCGTCATTGGCCGTGCAGGCGCCCTCCCACGCGACCTCGTGATAGTTGAACGCCGGCCAGCCGCACGCGGTCTGCCAGACGCCGCTGCCGATGGCGAGCAGTTCGTTGAGCGCAAACCCCCACCCCATTCTTGACTGCCACAGATTGCACCCGAGCGCGTTGGCAAACGTCGAGACGATGGTCGCGCAATCGCTGCAGTTCACGTACACGCCGTTGCCGATTCCGCCGCGCAGTCGATCGACGAATGCGGTGCAGTCGAACGCGCCCCAACTGTAGTGCGAACTGCCGCCGCCCGGACAATCGTAGGTGACCACACCGGGACCCAGCGCGTAGACGTGCTGCGTGACGAGCGCGGCGGCCATGTCCGTGGACGTCGCGCCCTCCGCCCAGCGGCACGCGTAGTCGAGCACGTCCGTCCAGGGCAGCTGCGTGTTGCCGGCGTTGTAGGGCGCCTGCTTCCATGGCTCGCGCGGCACGTCGAGCACGACGTAGATTCGGTGACGCGTCGTCGCAAAATGATGCCAGGGGTGGTGCGGCGCTGTGCGGTATTCCCAGTGCCAGTCGACGTCCCAGATCCCAACGTGTCCGTGCCCGGAAGGCGGATCGATCAGTTCAAACGTCACGAACCCCGTCTGCCCGTTGATGAAGTTCACGGGACGGGCCTTGACACGATCCTTGACCCGCACTTCGATAAACGCGACGCCCGGATCGGTCGAACTCATCGAGACCTCGATCGAGATCGCGTTCCCGTGGGTCGGCGCCGCCGCATACGCCGCGCGGGAATCTTCCGGATTGACGCAGATGAAGCGCCGCCACTCTGGGACCCCGATCATGCGCGTCGCGTTCTCGCGGATGTTCAGCGCGTCGTGGGTTGCGGCGTTCGCGTCATGGTTGAACTTGATCGCCTCGACCGCGATCATCGGTCGTCAACCCTCCTCGTTTCCCATCGTGATACTCCGGGGATCCGATGCGCTCCAAGTAGACGTCGCTCGACGACGATGAACGCCCGACCGGCAGGGATCACACGCAATGGTGGAACGGTGTCATCATACGCCGCCGGCGGCGGCCCAAGCAAAGCTCAATATCCGCGGCTTCGATTGGTTTTTCTCGTCTGCCGCCCATTCTATCGGCCGGCCTCTAGCGCACTCAGACAAAAGCGTTTTCCGAACGACGTGGCCGCCGGCTCCATCACTCGACGGAAAGCCTGCACGCTATCGCCTGCAGATTTCCTGGAGTTTCGGTGGCACCCGGCGTGAAGCTGGACTACCCCAGCCAGCGAATGGATCGAGCGCGCACACTCAGATCGACGGACCGCCAGCGCAGGGCGGGGTCACCGCGACGGATCTCCGCGCCGCTCGTCGTCGGGCTCTTCGTCGAGCGTCAGCAGGGTCCACGCGCTGCCCGTGGCGGCGACGATCAGCGTGCACAGCAACGCGATCAGCCGGTACAGCACGTCGGATTCAGATAGAGCGCGATGAAGAGCAGGCCGACGAGGGTGGCGGACGCCGTGCCGATCAACAGACAGACATCGTGCCAGCGCGCGACCTCACGAGCGAACGCGTCCACGCAATCTCATCCTCCGGTGACGTCGGCACCGCTACCCGAGAAGTCCCCGCGCGAGCAGATTGAGGGACGCCAGGAACACGAGCGCGAGCACGATCCGGCTGAACGTCTCCGGGTGGAGGGAGTCTTGCAGTCGCAGCCCGGCCCACGTGCCGACGGCCATCGGGGCGCAGGCCAACACGGCCGTCCCCATCACGGGCCCCCCATAGAGCCCGAGCCGGAGATACGACACGAACTGCGCGATGTTCCCCACGAAGAACATCATCGTCATCCAGAACACGAACGGGCGCTTCTCGAGCCGCAGCATGTGGAGATAGCTCGCGATCACCGGGGAGAAGATCCCGGTCGAGCCTCCGAGCACCCCCGCGGCGAGGCCGACGACGGGCCCCGCCCGGCGCCCCGCCGCCGGGGAGATCCGCTGGACCAGCCGGAACGCCGTGGCGACGACGTACAGCGCCGAGACCGTGCCCACGAGCATCGACAGCGTGCGCGGGTTCATCGCGGTGATCAGGAGCGCCCCGGCGACGACGCCGGCGGCCAGGCCGGCGAGGGTGGCGATGAACGGCCGGACGTCGGTCGGGCCGCCCGGGCCCCGGCCGACCAGAATGAGGTTGCTGAGGAGCGTCGGGAACACCACGAGGGGGATCGCGACGTGGGGACCGAGCACGATCGAGAGCAGCGGAATGGCGAGCAGCGGGAACCCAAACCCGAGCGCGCCCTTGATCGTCGCGGCGGCACAGACGACCACCGCGATCACCGCGAGGTGTGCCGCATCGTACGTCACGCCCCGGTCACGCCGCGGAGGGTCTCCTCGAACTCCGGAAACGACGTCTGGATGCACGCCGGGTCGTCGATCGTCACGGGACCGTCCGCGCACAGGCCGGCGACCGCCATCGCCATCGCGATCCGGTGATCGCCGCCGCTCGCGACGCGCCCGCCGCGCAGGCGCGCCACGCCCGTGATCGCGAGCCCGTCCGGACGCGGCTCGACCTCGGCGCCGAGCCGGCCGAGCTCCCGCGCGAGCGCGGCGATGCGGTCGACCTCCTTGACGCGCAGCTCGGCGGCGTCGCGAATGACCGTCTCGCCCTCGGCCAGGCACGCGGCGACGGCAATCACCGGCAGCTCGTCGATTGCGCGGGGGATCAGCGCGCCGCCGATCGTCACGCCGCGAAGGCGCGCGGCCCGCACGGTGACGGCGCCGACCGGCTCCCCGCCCTCGTCGCGCTGTCCCCGCACCCGCACGTCTGCGCCCATCTGCGTCAGCACGTCGAGCACACCGGTGCGGGTCGGGTTAAGGCCGACGTCTTCGACGGTCACCTCCGAGCCCGGCACGAGTGCGGCCGCGACCAGCAGGAACGCGGCCGAGGAGAGATCGCCCGGGACGCGCAGCGCGGTCCCGCGGAGCGCGGCCGGCCCGCTCACGCGGACCGCGAGCCCGTCGCGCCGGACGGGAACACCGAACGCGCCGAGCATCCGCTCTGTGTGGTCCCGGCTCTGCGACGGCTCCCTTACCTCGGTCTCGCCGTCGGCGAAGAGCCCCGCCAGCAGCACCGCGGACTTGATCTGCGCGCTCGCCACCGGCGTCTCGTACGCGATGCCCCGAAGACCGCCGCCGTCGATCGACAGCGGCGCGAGGCGCCCGCCGCTCCGCCCGCTGATCCGCGCCCCCATCCGGCGGAGCGGCGTCGCGATCCGGTCCATCGGCCGGCGGCGAATGCTCGCGTCGCCGGTGACGACGCTGTGGAACGGCTGACCGGCGAGGATCCCGGACAGGAGACGAATCGTCGTGCCGGAGTTGCCGACATCGAGGACGTCGTCCGCCTCCGCGAGGGTGCCACCGTGGATCACCAGGCGGCTGCCGTCGTCGTCGACCCGGACGCCCATCGCCCGCAGGCACGCGAGCGTGGCGAGGCAGTCTTCGCCGCGCAGGAACCCCTCTACGGTGGTCGTCCCCGCCGCGAGGCCGCCAAGGAGCGCGGCGCGGTGGGAGATGGACTTGTCCCCGGGCACGCGCACGGCGCCTCGCAGCGACGACCTCGGGGTGATGACGAGCGACGCGGACGGGGTCACGAGCGGGACGCCAGATCGGGACGCAGCTGTTTCGCCCCGCCCAGGTACACGTGCCGGATCTCGTCCATCGTCTTCGTCGTGTTGATGAGCATCAGCACGCGCACGCAGCGCTCGAGCGCGCCGGGGACGGGGATCTCCTGCATGCACATCAGCGGCACCTGCGTCCATCCGGGGAGACGGCGGCCGGCCTCGGCCGGGAACACGGCGTTCAGATCGGGGGTCATCGTGAAGATCACGCCGGCGATGTCGTCGCCGTCGACCTCGTTCTCGCTCACGATGCGCTGGAGCAGCTCAAGGGTCGCGCTCAGGATCGCCGGCTCCGTGTTCGCGTCGACGGTGGTCGCGCCGCGAATCCCGCGGAATCGCATCGCACTCCTCCTCGCGCCCGCGCGCCACGCAGGCGGCCCCGCCCGACTCGGCTGTTGCTTCGACCGGGGCTCCGGGCCGTCCTCTCCCGGCGCGCCGCGCGGGCCGACCGGGCCTCCCGTCAGGCCTTCTGCCGCGCCAGCGCCGCCGCCGCCCGGAGACCCAGCAGGTAACTGTCGGCCCCGAATCCGGCGACCTGCCCTGTGACGACCGCCGAGATGACCGACACGCCGCGGAACGCCTCGCGCGCGTGGATGTTGGTCACGTGCACCTCCACGACCGGAAGCGCGATCGCGGCGATCGCGTCGCGCAGCGCGATGCTATAGTGCGTGAGTCCGGCGGCGTTGAGGACGATCGCGCCGTACTCGCCGCGCGCGGCGTGCAGCCGGTCGATGATCGCGCCCTCATGATTCGACTGGAACGTCTCGACGGTCACGCCCAACTCCCCGGCCAGCGCCTCGAGCCGCCGGTTGACCTCGGCCAGCGTCACGGTGCCGTAGAGGTGCGGCTCTCGGCTGCCCAGCAGGTTGAGGTTGGGCCCGTGGATCACCAGCACCTTAACCATCGCCGAGCACCTCCTCGAGCAGGGTTGCCGGGACGTCGTCGCGCACCACCGTCCGGCCGATCTCGGCCGGCAGCACGAACCGCAGGCGGCCGGCGCGCGCCTTCTTGTCGAGCGTCATCGCGGCGGCGACCGCCGCGGGTGCCGGCGGCCGCCGGAGCCGCAGCTCGGCGAGGCGCGCCGGCAGCCCGGCGCCGCGGAGCAGCGCCGCCTGCCGGTCCAGCAGCGCCTGGTCGCACAGGCCGAGCCGTACCGCGATCCGCGCCTCGAGCGCCATGCCGACGGCGATCGCCTCGCCGTGCGTCAGCCCGCGGTACCCCGCCGCGGCCTCGATGCCGTGCCCGATCGTGTGGCCGTAGTTGAGCACGATCCGCCCTGCCTCCTCCCGCTCGTCCCCAGAGACCACGTCCGCCTTGTACGCTGCGCAGCGCCCCACCACGGTCGCCAGCGCCTCCGGGTCGCGGCGGAGCACGGCGCGGAGCCGGCCCTCCAGGTACGCGAACAGGTCCGGCGCGCCGATCACGCCTGTCTTGATCACCTCGGCCATCCCCGACCGCACCTCGCGCGCCGGGAGCGAGCCGAGCAGGTCGATGTCCGCGACGACGAGCACCGGTTGGTGCACGGCGCCGATCAGGTTCTTGCCGCGGGGGTGGTTGACCGCCGTCTTCCCGCCGATCGCGGCGTCTACCTGCGCGAGCAGCGTGGTCGGGATCGCCGCCCACGCGATGCCGCGCAGGAACGTCGCGGCCACGAACCCGCCGAGATCGCCCGCCACGCCCCCGCCGAGCACGATCAGGGCGGAGCCGCGGTCGAGCCGCGCCTCCAGCAGCCGGTCGTAGATGCGGTTCGCGGCGCGGAGGCTCTTGCTCGTCTCGGAGGGCGGCACCGAGATCGTGACCACCTCGTAACCGGC
>DASQGM010000420.1:0-9740 GCA_035632615.1 bacterium
CCACCACCGCCACCACCAGACGGCGGCGGTGGCCCGGGGGGTGAGGGCGAAAACGAAGACACGACCCCGAGATCGAATGGGATCGGTTGCACCGTTACCCCGCCACGAAAACCCAACATGCCTTGGTCCCCCGCCATCGCCCTCCCACTCGGTCATCCGCGTGGGGTCCCGCCCGGCTGCGGTAGGCTCATTCTACCTTAGGAGCGCCGGCGTCCTGATCACCCAAAGGATCAGGTTGTCTCTATCTGTTTGACACTTCCGATCATCCCGTCGATCAATCGGCCTAGACCCGCGCCGCTTGGTATCATTCGATTGCCACCGCACGGCCGTTCGGTGACCCACCAGGCCGGCGAGGTGGCACCGATGATTACGACGCAGAACCTTGGAAAAACCTTCCGCCGCGCGCCCTGGGCGATCCTCTCGCGGACGCGTACCGGCGCTCGCTCGGTCCGCGCTCTCCACGGGGCCACCCTGGAGATCGCGCCAGGTGAAGTCTTCGGTCTCGTGGGCCCGAACGGCGCCGGTAAGACTACCCTTCTAAGAATACTCGCCACCCTCCTCCTTCCCTCGGAAGGGAGTGCGCGGGTGAACGGCGCGGATGTGGTCCGTGAAGGACATCGGGTTCGGCGCGCGATCGGACTGGCCGCCGGCGATGATCGCGGATTCTATTGGCGGCTGAGCGGGCTCGAGAACCTGGATTTCTTTGCGGGGTTGCTCGGGTTTCCGGCGTCCGAGGCCCGCCGCCGCGCGGTAGACGCGCTCGAGCGCCTGGATCTGCTCCCGATGGCCCGCGAGCCGGTCGGCCGCTACTCGAGCGGCATGCGCCAGCGCCTCGCGATCGCCAGGGCGCTGCTCGGCAACCCGCCGGTGTTGCTGTTCGACGAGCCGACGCGGAGCCTCGACCCGATGGCCGCCGCGGGGTTCCGCACGCTGGCCGCGAAGCTCGCCAGAGACGAAGGGCGCACGGTGGTCATGGCCACGCACAACCTCGACGAGGCGGAGGCGCTGTGCCGCCGGGCCGCGATCCTCGCCGGCGGCACCGTACGGGAGATCGTCCCGATGGACGGCGCCGGCGGCCTGACCCGGCGCTATCGTGCGCTGTTGGGGGCGACCGAATGACCGCGCCGATCCTCGCGCTGTTCCGCCGGGACTACCTCCTCGCGAGCACGTCGCGCCTCGCGCTCGCGTGGCAGATCGTGGCCGTCGGGTTCGCCGTCCCCACGTTGTACTATCTCGGGCGGCTGATTTACCCGGCGGCGATCCCGTCGCTGCGCGCGGCGGGAGGCGATTACTTCACCTTCGTCGTCCTGGGCGTTTCCACCGCGACGTTCTTTTCCGCGATGATGGGCGCCTGTGCCGCGGCAGTCCGCAACGAGCAGATGGGCGGCACCATCGAGACTCTGCTCGTCATGCCGACGTCGCTGCCGGTGCTGGCGCTCGGAGCCTCGCTGTGGACGCTGCTGATCGCCGCCGGACAGGCGCTGTTCTACTTCGCGCTGGCGAGTATCGTGTTTCCGATGCACCTCGCCCACGCGAACGTGGCCGGCATCGCCGTCGTCGCCGCTGTGACCGTCACGACGTTCATCCCGCTCGGCATGCTCTCCGCGGCGTTTGTGCTGCTGTTCCGGCGCCCCGACGTGCTTACCGGAACACTCGCCAGCGTCTCGGTCCTGCTGGCCGGCGTGTTCTATCCGCCGACCGTACTCCCGCCCGCACTGCAGCGCGCGGCAGAGTTCGTGCCGCTGACGCACGCGTTGCGCGCCTTCCGCCTGGCCGCGATCCGCGGCGACGGGCCGGCTGCGCTTCGCGGCGATCTGAGCGCCCTGCTCGTTTTCGCGGCCGTGCTCCTGCCGGTCGCGCTCGTGGCGTGCCGGGCGGCGCTCCACGAGGTCCGGCGGTCCGGCGGATTCACCGCGTAGTCCCCGCGATGTCGCCGGCCGAGCACGCACTGCTGGACCTCCTCCGCAACGGGCGCCCGGCCGCGGCGCTGCCGAGCGGCACCTGGGAGACGATCCTGGGGCTCGCACAGCGCGAGGGGATCTCCGCGATCGTGTACGCACGCGTGCGCGCGGGCGCGCCGGGACCCGCCGTGCCGGAGTCCGCGACGGCGACACTGGCCCGCCGATACGACGAGGGCGCGGAACGCACCGCGAAAGCCTATGCGGAGCTCGAGACGGTGCTGCGGGCGCTCGGCGGCGCCGGAGTCCGCGCGATGTTACTGAAGGGGGCCGCGCTGGCGCGCTTCACTTACGAAGACGCGGCGCTCCGGCCGTTTACGGATCTCGATCTGCTCGTGCGCCCAGACGACGTTGCCGCGGCCGCGCGGGCGATGCGCGGCGCCGGATACGCCGCCGCCGGCCCGGAGCATCGAACCGGCACGTACGAACAGTGCTACTTCGCGCCGTCGTGGCAGCGCCTGCCGGTCGACATCCACTGGCGGTACGCGGAACCGTTCCACGCGATCGAACTGAACTACGGGGGAATGTTCGCTCGAGCGTCTCTCGTGCGGGTCGGGCACGAAGCTGCGCTGCTGCCCTCCCCCGAGGATCTCCTCGTGGCCCTCAGCGTCCATGTCGTGCGGGAGGCGTGGGAGAGCAAGCCGATCCTCCGATATTTGTGCGACGCCGCGGAAACGATCCGCCGCCACCGCGTCGATTGGGGCCGTCTGGTCGCGTGTGCGCGCGCGAGCCGGCATCTCCGAGCGCCGCTGCGGCTGACCCTGCGGGCGGCCGAGGCGCTCCTCGATGTGGACGTCCCGGCGCCGGTTCTCGAGTCGATCCGCCCGCGACGCGGAACCCGGGTGGACCGGCTGGTGCAGCGCCGCGTCTTTGCGACGGTGCTCCGACGCCCCTCGCCGCTCGAAGCGCTCGTGCGGATCGCGCTGATGCGGTGGGCCGACGGGGACGCGGCCCCGCGCTACGCGGCGCTCGTCGGGGATCGCGTCCACGTGCAGTGGGCGCGGGTGCGCGCATACGCGCGCCGGCGCGCCGAGCGCGCCCGGCGGCTGCGTCAGCGCCTGCTCGCGAGATGACTGTTCAGCGGCGCGGCGTCGCGGCGGTCGCCGGGCTGTTCCACCATTTGGGCAACGTGTAGGACACGCTGTCGTCGGTGAAGTCCTCGACGACGATCACCCCGTCCGAGCCGCCGTCGAGCACGGCGATCCCTATGAGACGGTACCCAGCGTAGAGGATGTTCGACCGGTGGGGCGCGCTCGCCATGAGCGCGCTGTGGGCCTCGGTCACGTCGTCGGCGTACGCGAGGTTCTCACCGACGACGCGCACCCGGATGCCGGCGCCGACGACGCGGTCCCGCGGCGTCTTGCCGTCGGGCGACACGTGCGACAGGGTGCCGCGGGCAAACAGTTCCTGGCCGTATGCTTGCGCGATTCGTTCCAGGGTGTCGTGAGGCATCAGCGGCGCCAGCCCCGCGGCCACGCGCGTCTGGTTGAGGAGGTTGAGCACCGTTGTGGCGAGATCCGGGCGGGACGGCGCGGCTTCGAGGTGATACGGGAGCGCGTACGCGACGGGCTCCGGGGTTCCGAGTGCCAGCGGGGCCCGTCCAAGCGATGTCTTGAAGGAGAGTGATGCCGACCACGCGATCAGTGCCGACAGAGCACACGCGATCAAGAACCAGCCGCGAATGATGACGTACCTCCATTCGGGGCTGGTTCCGGCTCTTCGGCGGCCCGGCCGACTTCGCGAGAAGTCCCGTGGCTTTGCGTCCCCGCCTCGCGACGGGTTTGCCCGTTCGGTAGCCCCGCACTACGTTTCTATGCCCAGGAACGCGCCGGCCTAGTCGCGCAGACGCGGCGCGACTCTTCGCCTCAGGGCGGGCGCTTCGGGCTCAGATCAGATCAGGCGCTCAGTCGGTCGAAGGGGACGCGCGGCCGGGCTTTGGGGCCGGGCCGGTGTCGCTCGACGGCAGGCCTTCTTTCGAGTTTGAGGTGGAGACGGTATCCGGAGCTTCCTCGGCCGCGAGGTCGGGTCGCGGCCACGCGGCCTGCGGCTGGAGCAGATTCTTCTCGATCGCCCACGCCGCGGCGTGCGCGCGGTTCCGAAGCCCCAGACGGCGATAGATCGAGCGCAGGTGGCTTTTCACCGTGGACTCGGACAAGAAGAGCTTGGCCGCGATCTCCTTGTCGGCGAGACCCCGGGCGACCTCCACCAGCACCTCGAGGTCGCGGTCCGTCAGGCCGTGGAGGCCCCGCCGCACGGGCTCGGTGCCGAATCCGTTGCTCGCGAGCTCCTCGAGCAACTGGCGCGCGACGTTAGTATTGATCATGGTTCTCCCCTGGTGCACGGCCCGGATCGCACGGATCATGTTCTCCGGCGAGATGTCCTTGAGCACGTACCCCACGGCGCCCGCGGCAATCGCCTTGCGGAACAGGCCCGGCTCGCTGTACACCGTCAAGATCAGCACCTGGGTCGCCGGGCACTGCTGTCTGATCGCGCGCGTCGCCTCGATCCCGTCGCCACCCGGCATCTTGAGGTCCATGAGGACGACGTTGGGATTGAGCTGGGTCGCGAGGCGCACCGCCTCGGGGCCGCTCTCCGCCTCCCCGACAACCTCCACGTCCTGGGCGTCCTGCAGCACGACCCGCAGTCCCACGCGGGTCAAGCTCTGATCGTCCACGATCAGCAGCCGGATCGTCATCAGATTGCCCCCGTCCCGGGAGAAATAATCACGCGGTGGCGGAGCGACGTACCCGCCGCCCCGGCACGCTCGCCCCCTCCGCCAACGGAATGGACGCCCGCACCACCGTGCCCTCGGCCGGAACCCTCCGAATACTCAATGTACCCCCGAGCAGGCGCATTTGGTCATGCATCAGCGCCAGCCCGAATCCGCCTTGGCGCCGACGTTCGCCGGCGCCTTCGAAGCCTCTGCCGTCATCCTTCACCTCTAGCACGACCGCACGCCGGGCGCGCTGTAGGCTGACCCAGATGTGCCGCGCCGCGGCGTGTCGCGCAGCGTTCACCAGCGCCTCGCGCCCCACCTCCGCGAGTCCCGTCACGATCCCGGACGGCAGATCGTCGACCGGCTCGATATCAAGGGAGAGTTCCGCCTGAGTGTGCGCGCGGACCTCCTCGAAGCCATCGCGCAGATACGTGGCAAGCGCGCCGGGGCCGGTCAAGGGACTGGATGCGGGAGACCGCAGCGCACCGATCGCCCGGCGCGTGGACTCGAGCGCGGTCTGGGTGCTTGCAATCGTCGCCCGCAGCGACTCGCGCGCCTCCGCCATCTCCGGCGGCAACTGCCGGTCCATGGCTCGGAACAGCGCGAGCGCTGTCGCGAGACACTGAGCCGGTCCGTTATGAATTTGAAAGGCCACGTGGAGCAACTTCTCCTCCGCGTCGCCCACAACGTCGGATGGGGTCGCGCCCGTCATCGCTTTGCTCAGCCGATTCGCTTCGTTCAATTCGCTCACAGGGAGATCATGGATTCTCTCGAGTCGCACGCGACTACGTCCCATTATGACATACCCGTTTTGCGAGCCATTCTGACCAAACCCTGACTAACTTTTGGCGGGTGAAACGCTCATCGACACGGACGGGTGTCATCGGGGTGATATCCTCCGAGCGCATCAGAAGAATGAGACTCCGGACCTTGCCGGTGAGTTCCCGGAACGGCGGGCATCGCACATGCGATATCGCGGACCGGTCATCAAGTGAAGGTGACCTGACTCTCTTGGTGCGGCCTCCGGCTGCCAACTAGCGATGTTTCAGCGGGCACATTATAGCACACACTGGATCAGTGCGCGAAATTCTCTCGAATGTTTAATGAAACACGATTACTTCACCTGTCTAATGGTCAATGACACTCACTGGACAGTGTCCTTCAGAAGATCATGCGTTCTTGAAGGAAACCAAACGATTGTTCGCATCCGAATGTGCGGAGGTTCCTCCAAAAAACCTCCCAGGACTCTTCTTCAGGACGTGGGGAGTCGGATGCGCATGCGCCAATCGCTCATCCATCAGGAGCAGACGCTTCCAAACGACAATGGGGCAAAGGATGGTTCCAGTGGAGAGTAGCCGGACGACATCAAAAGTTCGAGTGTTGGTGGTTGACGACACGACCCTGATGCGTCAGGGGATCAAGAGTTTTCTCGAGAAGCGCAGCACGATCGAGTTCGTCGGGGAAGCGTCGAGCGCTGAGGAAGCGACGGAGCTGGCCGCCACGCTCGAGCCGGACGTGATCCTGCTGGATCAGGACATGCCCGGCCTCGACAGCATCGAGGCGATCAAGCTCATCAAGGCGCGCCACCCGAAGTCCGAGATCATCGTGCTGGCGGAAGGTGCGGATGACGAAAAGCCGTTCCGCACCCTGGAGGCCGGCGCGACCGGCTATGTATTGAAGGACATCACGCCCGAGAACCTCGCCCGCGCGGTGGAAGGCGTCTGCAACGGCCGGACGCTGATCCACCCACACGTCACCCGGCAGCTCGTCGAGCGGTTTCGGACGCTGGCCCGCGAGCAAACGAAGACGGACGGGACCCACCT
This sequence comes from bacterium, assembly GCA_035632615.1. Taxonomy (GTDB): domain Bacteria; phylum Sysuimicrobiota; class Sysuimicrobiia; order Sysuimicrobiales; family Segetimicrobiaceae; genus JAJPIA01. The sequence goes on from DASQGM010000420.1 coordinate 6,498, forward strand.
CGGCGGCCTTACGACGCGCGAGTTCGAGATCCTCCTTGAGATGACCAAGGGCGCGACCGACCGGGAGATCGCGAACAAGATCTTCGTGAGCACCACCACGGTCAAGAGTCACATCCGGTCGATCTTCAGAAAGATCGGCGCCCGCAACCGCACCCAGGCGGTTGTGTACGTGCTCAAGAACCGGCTGATCACCTAGCGCGTCGCGTTGAGCGCGAGTGCAGTCACAGGACGACGGGCAGACACAGCCAGGCTGGCAGAACGGAGGGGGCGATGACGGAACGACACGTCAAGCTGAGCGAGAAGCACGGCGGTCTCCAGCATCCCCGGTGGCCGATCGGGTCGGCGTTCGCGTACCAATCGTCGATCTGGCGCGTCCAGGGACTGTACCTTGCGGCGACGTCGTCTGGCAGTCGCGAGTTGTGGTGGATCCTGGACGAACAGAAACCAGAGGTTTCGGACCTCGACAGTGGAGGCGAGTGATGAGACAGATTCTCCAAACGCTCCGGCGAAACGCCCCGGCGGCATTAGCCGTCGCCGCGGTGTTGCTGGTCGCTGCCAGCCCGGCGGCGCCGGCGCCAGTGTATCAGGGGCCGCCGCCGGTCCAACAGCCCGGCGCCCCATCGTCGGGGCAGCAACCGGCATCGCCACCGCCCGCGCCCGGACAGCCGATCACGCAGGCGCCGGGAATTGGGGGCGGTGCCCAACCCGTGCAGACCGACCAGCAGTACACGGTGCAGCCCGGGGACGTGCTGCAGATCGCGGTCGTGGGCGAGTCTGAGGTCAGCGGCTCCGTCACGGTCAGCCAGGACGGGTCGATCCTGGTACCGATGGTGGGCCGGGTGCCCGCCGCCGGGGCAACGCTTCCGGTGCTGACGGAGCGCGTGACCCAGGCGCTCAAGCAGTACATCAGGGACCCGCAGGTCGCCATCACGATCGCGCAGACCGCCACGCGCCAGCAGTTCGTGTACCTGCTCGGCCAGGTGCTGCGCCCGGGCGCGTACCAGGTGCAGGACGGCTTGACGATCGCGGCCGTAATCGCCGCGGCCGGCGGCCCAACCCCGGCCGCCGCGCTGCCGCGCGCGTTTGTCCTGCGCAAGACCCAGACGATCCCGGTGGACCTCCAGCAGCTGCTGATCGATGGGAACACGCAGGCCAACATGGTGATCCAGCCCGGCGACGTCATCATCGTGCCCGAGGGGAGAGAACGGGTGGTGTTGATGGGCGCGGTGATCAGGCCCGGGCCCTACATCATCAACCCGGGAGATCGTATCGTCGACCTGCTATCGGCCGCGGGCGGCCCAACGCAGACAGCGCAGCTCAACGACGTCGGCGTGGTGCGGCAGGCCGTGCAGGCCGGCCCCGCGACGGCGAAGCCAACCGTCACCGAGGTTAACCTGACCAAGTTTTATAAGAACGGCGACATCACCCAGAATCTGGAGCTCCGCTCCGGCGACATCGTGTACGTGCCCGAGCAGGCGCAGCACGTCGTCTGGAACGCGTTCCTGAATTCGATCGGCGGCCTGGGCTGGCTCGTGTTCTTCTTGCACTGAGACGGCCCCGAGGCCCGCACCACGCTGCGTCGCGTCAGACCGCGCGCGGCTAGACAGGACGAGGAGGGACATAGGTATGGAGTTCTGGCGATACTATCGAGTGCTCCGGCAACGCTGGGTGGTCGTCGTGGTCGCCATGGCCGCCGCGCTGACGGTGGGCCTCGTCGGCGCGCGCGCCGGCGCCGATGACTACGCAGCGACCGCCACGTTGGCGGTCCCGGCCGCGTCACAGTTCCTCTTTATGGCGAACGTCGGCTCCGGCCCGATGCCGACGTCCGACCAGCTCATGCAACTCGCGTCGAACCTCGTCCGGAGCCGAGACGTCGCCAATCGCGCGATCCAGCAGCTGCAGCTGAACGTTCCGGCGGAGCAGCTGACCGCCCGGCTGACGGTGCAGCAGGACCCGAACGGCGACGTGATCCGGGTCACCGCCAAGGGTCCGACCCCGGCCGCCGCGGTGATGCTCGCGAACGCGGTCGTCGACAACGCCGCGTCGTTCAGCCAGGAAGTGCAGCGCCGCGAGACCACCCTCGCTCGGGAGTTCATTGAGAAACAGGTCGTGGACGCGCAGACGAACCTGCGCGCGGCGGAGGACGCGCTGCTGCAGTACCAGCAGAGAAACGGAATGGTACTGGCATCGGGCCAGAGCGCCCAACTCGGCGCGCTGCAGGCCGAGGCTCAGCAGAACGACTTCGCACTCCAGGAGGCGAACGCCAAGATCGCGTCCTACACGGGGCAGATGCAGAGCGCGGGCAGTGCGCCGGCGCAGCTCCAGGACAACGCGGTCACCCAACAGCTGCGCGCCGAGCTCGTTCAGCTCGAGGTCCAGCTCGCCGCGCAGCTGGCGGTCCACACGGACGCCTACCCGGCCGTCGTGTCGCTGAAGGCGCAAATCGACGCGATCAAGGGCCGGCTCAACACCGAACTGCAGAAGATCGCGGCCACGGGGCAGGGACTGCACACGCCGATGTACGAGGCGCTGGCGATGAACCGCGTGAGCGCCGAAACGGACAAGATCGCGCTGGAGGCCCGCAAGCAGGCGATCCAGCAGGCCCTGGCGGGCGCCTCGCAGCACCTCCCCGGCGTCGCCGCGACACAGCTCGACGCGGCCCGGCTGGCCCGCTCGGCGGAGATCCTCACCAGCACGGTCACGAACCTCGAGGGGCAGCTCGCCCAGGCCCGCGTGCATGAACAGGAGATGCAGAACCTCGGCAACCTCACGGTGCTCGACCACGCCAGCTCGGCGGTGTCGTCGCCGTTCTCGGGCAAGCCGTTCAAGCTGACCCTGGCGGGTGTGCTCGGCCTGCTCGGCGGGATCGGCCTGGCGTTCTTCTTGGAGTACGTGGACACCAGCATCAAGACGCCCGAGGTGGCGGAGCGGCTGCTCGGCGTGCCGGCGCTCGTTGCGATCCCGCGCCACAATCCGCCGTTCGACGAGGCGTATCGTCTGCTCAGCGTGAACCTGCTGGCGCGCGAGCCCAGCGACGGCGGCGGGGAGGTGATCGCGGTCACGAGCCCGCAACCGCGCTCGGGCACGTCGACCGTGGTGTCCAACCTGGCCCAGGCGTTTGCGGCCGCGGGGCAGCGCACGGTGATCGTGGACGCTGCGCTCCGCGATCCGGTCCAGCACACGCTGTTCAACGTCGTCAACGAGAAGGGCATCGCGGAGGTGCTGGCCGGCACCGCCACGCTT
>DASQGM010000421.1:0-6157 GCA_035632615.1 bacterium
GCCAGGACCGCCGTCTGGCGGCGGTGGTGGTGGTGGCGGCGGTGGTGGTGGTGGCGGCGGTGGCGGCGGTGGTGCTGGCGGCTGGCTCGCGCTCGGGCTGCTACCGCTTCTCTTTGGGATTCCGCTGCTGGCACACGCCCCTCAGCCAACGGCTGCGGTTGCCGCCGTTGTTGCGCCCGTGGTGACCGGAGGCGCGCCGGGGGTGACAGACGCCGCGACAACCACGCCGCCTACGGGCGCCGGCCCGGTCGTGCTCGCACAGACTCCGCGAACGGTCGCCGCCGCGCATCGGCCGGTGGCCGCGGTCGCCGGGCCGATGACTCACGGCGGTCACGTACTACCGTTTACAGGGGCGAACCTGTGGCTTCCGTTCATGGCCGGCGCGCTCTTGATCTGGACCGGCGTCTGCCTGCGGTTCCTCCGGAAGCGCGTCCTCGGACCGGGTGCGGTCGCGCCCGACGATGACTCGCAGCCGCCGCTTCCAAGCTAGCGTCCTCGGCGTCCTTTCCGTCGCCTGTGTGCTTGCGGGCATCGGGCTTGTCTTCTTGCCAGGCGTCTGGACGGTCACCACGGGGTTGGGCGTCGGGAACGCTCAGATCAACGCCCTCGCCGCGTGGGACCAGGACACCGGGTCCGAACGCACGTCCCCGGCGGACGCGCTCGTGATCAGCATCCCGCGCCTCGGTGTGCGGCGCTACGTGCCGGATGGGGCGACGCCTGACCATCTGCGTCGCTACGGGGTGGGGCGGATCTCCTGGACAGGGTGGCCCGATGGTCCGGGTCTCGTGGGGATCGCGGGACACCGGACCACGTACGGCGCTCCGTTCTTCTGGATCAACAGGCTGCAGCTCGGAGATTCGATCGAGCTCGACTACCACGGGCGGCGCTACGCCTATCACGTGGTCCGGCAGGAGACCGTGAGCCCCGAGCAGGCGGACGTGCTCAACCCCGACCCGCTCCAGCACCAGGTTGCGCTCGTGTCCTGCACGCCGTGGTACAGCGCCGCGTTTCGCCTCGTGGTGTTCGCGGACCTCGCCGACGTCACGGCCCTCGCTCCTGCCCATGCCGGGCGGTGACGACGCCGGGGAGACCGTCCCTGTTCCAGCGGTGCGTCCCGACGATTCGGCCGATCCCGCGGGCGTGACGTTTCTCGCTGCGGCGCTCGACGACGAGGTCGTGCTCCTCGACCTCGTGCAGGGGCAGTTGGTGCTGCTGGATCCCGCCGCGGCGCGGGTGTGGCGGGCGTGTGGCGCGCCCGCGGTGGCGTCCCCGCCGTCGGCCGGCCGTCGCGCGGCCGGGATCCTTCGCCGTCTCGCGCGCGCCCACGCGGTTGTCCGCGACGGCGACCGATGGGTGTGCGCGCCCGTGCGGTGGGTGTGACGGTACCGGTCCGTCTCGCGCTCGGCGGGTGGGTCGTTCAGGTCTCTGGCCCGGAACCGGCGGCAACGACTCTCGCAACCGTGCTCGCGGGATTGCGCGTGCTCGGCGAGACGCCGCCGGCGCTCGAGATCGCCATCTCCCCCGACCTCGAATCCGCGACCGGCAGCGTTGAGATGCGCCCCCTCTGGACGATCGCGTTGCCTCGCTCAGGCTGGCTCGGGGCGCTCGTGGGACACACGATCGCCACGCTGGCGACGTTGCTCACGCGGCTCCTGTTCGTCCACGCGGGGGCCGTCTCCGTGGACGGCCGGGGCTGCATGGTGATCGGCGAGAGCGGCGCGGGAAAGACGTCTCTCATCGCGTCGCTCACGCGCCTCGGGGCGCGCTACCTCTCGGACGATCTCGCCCTGCTCGATCCGGGGGCGGGGACGATCGTCCCGGTCACGGTCCCGCTTGCGGTGAAGGCGTGGACCGCCCGCGCCGCGGGTGCGCTGCCGCCCGGCCGTGAGGTGGCGTCCGAGGGAGGCACGCGGTACTGGCTGCCGGACGGCGTCGCCGCCGATCCGGTTCCCGCGGCGGCGTTCGTCTTTCTGCGGCCGGGGGGGCGGGTACCCCGCGCCCGCGCGCTGACGCGCGCCGGCGCGCTGCTCGCCCTCGCTCGACACACCTCATCGTTTTCCCACCGCCACCGCGTGGAGGACGCGTTCACGGGCTTCGCCAGAATCCTTGCGGCCGCGCAGTGCGTCGCCGTGGAGGGACGCAGCCCCGCGGCGTTTGCGCCCGCGATGCTGGTGCGTCTGCGCGCCGCCTCCCCGTAGGGGAAGGCCGCCCGCGCTACGCGTCGCGCTCCCAGCGCTGGCCGGACGCGGCGCGCACGATCCGGCCCCACGCCGGAAACTGATCGTGCGAGAACACGAGGAGCGTCGGGCGTCCGGCCACGTCCGCGATGAGCCGTTCGCGCGAGGCCCGCAGCGCCGCGGCGTCGCGGTTGGGTGGAACCCAGTCGATGCGTTCGACCTCGCACGGGTGATGGAACAGATCCCCGAGGTAGTAGAACTCCTTCCCCGCCGATCTCAGCCGCACCACGAGGTGGCCGGGCGTCTCGCCCGGGGTCGGAACGAGCGTGACCCCTGGGACGATCTCGCGCTCGCCGTCGACCGGGTCGAGGAGGCCGAGCCGCTCGATCAGCCCGAGGCGCGTCGCGTGTTCCGACGCCGGGTCGCGGCGCGCCGGGTTGCCGTCCCAATCGGCGCGGCCGATCAGGTGGCGGGCGTGGGGAAAGCGGGCCAGCAGGCCGCCGGTGCGCTCGGCGGCGACCCCCGCGAAGTGGTCGGCGTGGGCGTGTGTGATCACGACGTGCGAGACCGCGTCGGGCCGCTCGCCGATGCGCTCCAGCGCGGCCGCGAGGCCCGGCGACCGCGTGAGGCCGGGCCACCTCGCGGCGAACTCGCGCTGCCACGCGGACGCGGGATCGTCCAACCCAGGGTCCAGCACGATCGACGCGTCTCCCACACGTAGGTGGGTGGCGATCAGCCCGAGCCTGACCCGGCCCTCCGCGTCGGCGTCCGGCATCGCGCGGCGGCGCTCCTCATCGGAGATCGAGAACCGCGGCGTCCACACGAGCGTGCCCTCGGAGATCACGGTCACGACCGCGTCCCCCACGCGCCGCGACGCAACGAACGCTGTCACAGGCTCCCTCCTCCCGCGCGCCGGTGCTACGCGTACACGTCGTCCCGCTCGATCCCCGAGCCCGGCCGCAGCAGCTGATACAGGATGATTGCGCCGAGCGCCCCGAGGCCCAGGTTGTTGATCTCGAACGCGCCCGCCTTGATGTCGGCGCCGCTTGCGGCCAGAATCAACGGGATCGCCGCGGTCGCGAGGTTGGCCCGGTTCGAGAAATCCACGCGGCCGTCCACCCAGATCTTCCCGCCGATCGCCGCGATCAACCCGAACAGGTAGAGCTCGATGCCGCCGAGGACGCTCAACGGGATGCTGCCCACGAGGCCGCCGAACTTCGGGACGAACCCGAGGAGGATCGCGACGACGGCCGCGGTCCCGTACACGGAGATCGAGAAGACCCGCGTGACGCCCATCACGCCGATGTTCTCGGCATAGGTCGTCTCCCCGGTGCCCCCGAAGAGCGCGCTCAGCATCGTGCCGAGCCCGTCGCCCATGAACGCGCGGCCGAGGAAGCCGCTCAGATCCCGCTTCATCAGGCCGCTGATCGCGTACACGTGACCGGTGTTCTCGGCGATCAGCAGGATCGGGACGAACCAGAACAGACTGACCGCCTGCCAGGTGAACTGCGGCGGGAAGCTCAACTGCGGGTGACCGAGCCAGGGCGCCCCGCTGACGAGCTGCCAGTTGACGTGGCAGCCGGCCGCGGCCGCCGCGCATGCCGGGTCGAGCAGCGCGACCACGTAGCCGACGACGATCCCGATCAATATCGGCAGGAGCCGGAGGAACCCCCGCAGGTAGACGCTCGCGAGCACCGCGGCCAGAATGGTCACCGTCGCCGTAAAGAGATCCTTGGAGTAGCTCCCCCAGGCGACCGGGGCGAGGGCCAAGCCGATGACCGCGACCACCGCCCCGGTCACGACGGGCGGCATGAAGGCTCGGATGATCCGGGTGCCGGCCCGGTGCACCACGAACCCGGCGACAAAGTAGAGGGCGCCCGCGATGAAGATCCCGGCGAAGGCGAGCGGCTGATGGTGTCCGGCGCCGCCCTGGATCGCGAGCACGGAGCCGATGAACGAGAAGGACGAGCCGAGGTAGCTCGGCACCTTGCCGCCGGTCATGGCGAGGAAGATCAGCGTCGCGATCCCGCTGAACAGAAGCACCGTGTTGACGTTGAAGCCGAGGATCAGCGGGACCACGACGGTGGCGCCGAACATCGCCATCACGTGCTGGATGCCCATCAGCGCCGTTTGCCCCCAGGGCAGGCGGTCCTCGGGATAGTAGATCGGCTCCTGCGCACCTTGTTCACCGGTACGAACGGCCGTCGCCATGCGCGTTCCCCCTTGTGGTGGCGTGTGACGCGGAGCGCGTGTCCGAGCGGATCCCGTCGCGTTGTTCGTGCCTCGGCGGGGATCGTCCTCTGCGCGGCTCAGCCGTGACGCCGCGCGCGGTGGAGTTTCGTCGTGGTGGCCGTCTCGGCGACGACGCGCCCGCGAAACACCACGTACCGCCGATCGGCCCGCGTGCGGAACGCTTCCGCGGGCGTGGGCGCATCGAGCACGTTCAGGCTGGCGGCGGCACCGACGCGCACGCCGTAGTCGCGGCGGCCGAGAATGCGGGCGGCGTTGTCGGTGCACATCGCGAACAGGGTCTCGATCTCGCGAGGTTGGGTGAACTGCACCGCGTGCGCCGTCAGCAGGCCGACCTCGAGCGGGTCGGCCTGCCCCCACGTGGGATAGAAGGTGTCCATGACACAGTCCTGGCCGAACGCGACGGTCACGCCGGCGGCGAGAAGTTCCTTCACGCGGGTGACGCCGCGTCGGATCGGCTGACGGTCGAACCGGCCCTGCAGCATCAGGTTAGTACCCGGGTTGGTGACCACGTGTACCCCGGCGCGCGCGAGCAGCCCGATCACTTTCGCGGCGTACGGATCGTCGTACGCCGCGAGCGCGCAGATGTGTCCGGCCGTGACGCGTCCGCGGTAGCGGTGCCGGAGCGTTTGTGCGGCAAGCTCGGCGAGCGTGCGTGCGTGATTGCGGATCGTCGGTCTCGTCGACGTGCATGTCGATCGCCGCGCGAGATCGTTGCGCGAGGCGGAACGCGGTCCCAACGTGGCGGATCGCGTCTTCGGGGGTATCCTCCGCGTGCGGCATCCCGCCGACGAGATCGGCGCCCTCCCGCATCGCGGAGGCGAGCAGGCGCGCGGTGCCGGGGCTCTTGAGGATGCCCTCTTGGGGGAACGCGACGATCTGGATCTCACAGAGATCCCGGCAGCGGCGGCGGGCCTCTAGCACTCCTCGGAGCGGCGTCAGGCCGCCGATCGGATCGACATCCACGTGCGTCCGGATGAGCGTCACGCCGTGGGCGACGGCCCACTCGACGACCCGGCCAGCGCGCTCGGCGACGTCCTCGACCGTGTACCGCCGCTTGGCCTCCCAGAGGATTTCGATCGCCTCGGCCAGCGTGCCCAACACGTTCGGCGGGACGCGCTCGCTCATGAGCGCCTTGTCCAGATGGATATGCGGTTCGACGAACGTCGGTGCGACGAGGCGGCCGTCGGCGGACAGCTCGACGTCGCCCTTCGCCGCGATCCGCTCGGCGATTCGGGCGATCCGCCCGCGCCGCACGGCGACGTCCACGGGACGATCGTGACCTGCCACGCGGCCCCGCCGGATGATCAGATCGTACGTGGCCATGGCTGCGTTTCCCACCCCCGCAGCCGTGGAACCCCCGCAGCGCGCCGTCGGGGCACCGCGGCGGCCGCGCCGCGCACAGAATGCGCGTCGGTACTGTATTGGCCCCCGCGCCGGGTTTCCTCCTGAGACGGCGATGGGGCACACGGTCATGCCGGACGCCGATGTGCGGCGATCAGACGTGCGCCCGGCGGCCGGCGTTGCCGGTGCGCCGCGGGGCCGTAGGAGGGGGAACAACGCGCTCGATGGAAGAGAGGGAGCATGGCACAGTCACCGGCATTCCCACCGATCTTCGACGGCCACAACGACACGGTGCTCAGCCTCGAAAAGACGGGCCGATCGTTCCTGGAGCGATCCGCGGAGGGGCACATCGACCTGCCCCGGTCACGCGCCGGCGGCCTGGGCGG
>DASQGM010000422.1:0-8275 GCA_035632615.1 bacterium
CCACGAGGTTCTCGTCGTCCAAGCCGTAGGGCGCGATCTTGGGCGCAAACACCGCGATGATCCCGAACAGCACGATCAGGAACAGCCCGGCCCGGGCGTTCGCGTTGCGCCAAAACCGGCGCGCGGCGAGCCGCCACGCCGACCGTCCCGCGCCGCGCTCGGCGGCGGGAACGGCGACGCTACGCGTAGCGGATCCGGGGGTCGAGGAAAGCATACAGGACGTCCACGAACAGATTGACGAGCACGAACACCAGCGAAAACAGCAGGACCCCCGCGAGGATCACCGGGTAGTCCCGGAACAGGATCGAGTCGTACATGAATCGGCCGACGCCCGGCCACGAGAAGATCGTCTCGGTCAGAATCGCGCCCGTCAGGAGCGACCCGACCTGAAGCCCGATGACCGTGACCACGGGGAGCAGGGCATTGCGCAGACCGTGGCCGATCACGACCGCGCGCCCCGCGAGCCCCTTCGCGCGAGCCGTCCGGATGTAGTCTTGATGCAGCGCGTCGAGCATCGATGCCCGCGTCATCCGTGCGATGATCGCCATCGCAGGCGTCGAGAGCGTGATGCTCGGCAGCACCAGGTGCCGCACGGCGTCCCACGCGGCCGGCCAGTTCCCGGTGAGGAGCCCGTCGAGCACGTCAATCCGGGTGATGGTGGCGAGCGAGATGTTGACGCCGAGTTGGCCCGAGGTCGGCAGCGCGTGGAAGTATACGCTAAAGATGTACACTAGCATCAAGCCGAGCCAGAACACGGGAAACGACACGCCGAGGAGCGCCACGCTCATGCCGAGACGGTCCAGTGCCGAGTTTGGCCGCGACGCGGAGAGGATCCCGATCGGGATGCCGACAAACAGCGCGACGATGATCGCGCCGAGCGTCAACTCGATCGTCGCCGGGAACCGGGGAATGAACTCCACGATCACCGGCCGGTGGCTGTCGAGCGACTCCCCGAAGTTCCCCCGCGCGGCGTCCCACAAGTAGATCCCGTACTGCACCGGTAGCGGCCGGTCCAGCCCGAACTCATGCTGCACGCGCGCGATGGAGTCGGGAGAGGCGTGCTCGCCGAGATAGACGATCGCCGGGTCGCCCGGGATGAGGTGGATCAGGAGAAACGCCACGGCCGACACCCCCAACAGAACGGGGAGAACGGCGGCGGCGCGTCGCGCGATGTAACGGCCCATCGATTAGAAGGCCGGCGGGGGCGGGACGTCCAGTCGCCACCCCCGCCGGCGAAGGCACCGGTCGCTTACTGCACCGCCACCAGTTCCATGTACTCGTTCGCGTCGGGCTGTCCCACGAGCCCCTGGACGCCTTTGCGCATCAGGAGCGGGACCTTCGCGTGCGCGAGCGGGATGTCCCGGTAGTCGTTGATGATCATCGATTCGGCCTGAGCGTACAGCTTGGCCCGCTGGGTCTGGTCGCCGACGACCTTGGCCTTGTTGATCAGGTCAAAGACCGCCGGATTGTTGTACGAGAGATACGCGTTCTGGGCGTCGTACTTCGGGAAGAAGTACCCCAGCCAGTCGTCGGGATCGCCGTTGTCGCCGATCCACCCGATCATGAACATCGCGAACTTGTTGGTCTTGCGGTCCTGCAGGTACGTCGCCCAGTCCTCGGTCTGGAGGTGGGCCCGGATGCCGACCTTCGCCAGGTCGCTGGCGACCGCGGTGCCGATATCCTTGCCGTTCGGGAAGTAGGGCCGGCTCACCGGGATGTACCAGAAGTCGAACGAGAAGCCGTTCGGGTACTTGGCCTCGGAGAGCAGCTGCTTCGCTTTGTTCGGATCGTACGCGTATCCGGGCACGGTGGCGCGGCCCCACATCAGGGGCGGCATGTGCTGGTCCGCAACCTGGCCGTACCCGCCGTACAGCGCGTCGACGATCGCCTTGCGGTTGATTGCGTACGCCACCGCCTCGCGGATCCGCTTGTCCTTAAAGATGTCGTTGTTCATGTTGAACCGGAGCCAGCCGGTGTTGAACGGCGGCCGGTACCCGAGCTTCAGGTTCGGGTCGGACGTCGCGACCTTGACGTCGTCGGGGTTCGGGGCTTCCATGGCCTGGATCTCGCCGGCCTTGAGCGCGAGGAACCGGGCCGCGTTGTCCTTGATCACGCGCATGATCAGCCGCTGGGTCTTGGGCAGGCCCTTGCGGAAGAACGAGGGGTTGGCCACCAGTGTCACGTGGTCGTCCCGCACCCACTCCACGAACTTGTAGGGGCCGGTTCCTACCGGATGCAGGCCGACGCCCTGCCCGCCGTACTTCTGCAACGACGCCGGGCTATTGAACTCGAAGGCGATGATCGACAGGTTGTAGAGCAACGGCGCGTTCGGGGTCTTCAGCACGAGCTGCAACGTGTACGGGGCGGCGACTTTGGCCTCCTTGAACGAGTCGGCCATGAAGTCGTTCCAGTACTCGTAGTCGAAGCCCTTGACGTTGTGGTAGGCGTTCTTGGGGTCGGCCCAACGGTCGAAGTTAACCTTCGCCGCCTCAGCGTTCCAAGGGGTCCCGTCGTGGAACGTGACGCCCTGGCGCAGCTGGAACGTCCAGGTGAGTCCGTCGGGCGACACCGACCAGCTGGTCGCGAGATCGGGCTCGACGTCCGTCTGGCCGGGTTTCGCGCGGACGAGGAGGTTGAACAGCTGCGTCGTGACCTCCGAGGTTTCTCCGTTGGAGCTCACGTTGTTGTCGAGCGTGTCCGCGTCCCCGGATTTACCCCAGATAAACGTCGCCGGGCCCGCGGCCCAACCGGTGACCGAGCCCGGAACCACCACGACGCCCACGACAACCATCGCCGCGATGACGAGCGCGGCGACCGGGCTACGTGCACCTGCGAACGGTTTTCCCATACTTTCCCCTCCCTGTGAAGCGCATAGGTCTGGTAGGCTTTGCTAGGCTGGAGCCTTATTCGGCGGTCCCGGCGGCAGTCCTTTACCCGTGCGCTGTAACGACCCCGTGACGGGGGTTCCCGCCCACGTCACCGGGTCTTCCCGCGCCTGTCGGACGTGCTATAATCGTCGAGTAACGTTTCACCACCGGGGCCGCTCGCCGGCGCCGGTGGCGAGACGGCGATGACGGGGACGAGTACGCCGGTCGACGGTCGGAAGAGAGGCGGGATCCAGGCTGAGAGTCCCGCCCGACCAGTGGCGGAACACCCCCCCGGAGCCGCGGGCGAGGCCCCATCGCGAAGCCCGCCGGGTGTGCCCGTGAGCGCGCGTTGAGAGTTCCTGTGGGAGCGGCTGGGCGAAACGTGTCGGCCGGCCCCGGGAGAAGTGTGGGTGGAACCGCGGATCGCCTCCGTCCCAACGGACGGAGGCGATTTGTCTCTACGAGGAGGGACGAGGATGGACCCGCAGCTCACGGTACGATTCCCCGACGGTAGCGCAAAGGCGTATCCCCGCGGCACGCCCCTCGCCACCGTGGCGCGCGACCAAGGGGCTCGCGACGCGGTCGCGGTCCGGGTCAACGGCGTCGAGCGTGACCTCGCGGCGCCGCTCGACGCCGATGCCGCGGTGGAGTGGCTCACGTTCGCCGATCCGGCCGGGAAAACCATCTACTGGCACAGCACGGCGCACCTGCTGGCGCAGGCGGTGAAGGAGCTGTTCCCGCAGGCGAAGCTCGCGATCGGGCCGCCGATCGACGATGGGTTCTATTACGACTTCGACATCGGCCGGCCGTTCACGCCGGACGATCTCACGCGCATCGAGGCGCGGATGCGCGAGCTCGCCGCGCGCGACGAGCGGATCGAGCGTGTGCCCGTGCCGCGCGCGGAGGCGCTGCGGCTGTTCACCGAGGCCGGCGAGCGATACAAGATCGAGCTGCTCGAGGGCATCTCGGACGACCCGGTGAGCTTCTATCGTCAGGACGGCTTCCAGGATATGTGTCGCGGCCCGCACCTGCCGTCGACGGGACGCATCAAGGCGGTGAAGCTGATCAGCACGTCCGGCGCCTACTGGCGCGGGGACGAGCACCGGGAGATGTTGCAGCGAATCTACGGGATCTCGTTTCCGGCGCAGGCCGAGCTCGACGCGTACTTGGAGCGGCTCGAGGAGGCGAAACGCCGCGACCACCGCAAGCTCGGGCGCGACCTCGAACTCTTTGCCTCGGTCGAGGGGATCGGACAGGGCCTGCCGCTGTGGCTGCCGCGTGGGGCGACGGTGCGGCGGCTCCTGGATCGGTACATCACCGACCTGGAGATGAGCCTCGGGTACCAGCACGTCCACACGCCCGATCTCGCGAGCATCGAGCTCTACAAGATGAGCGGACACTGGGACCACTACCGGGAGAACATGTACCCGCCGATGAAGGTGGACGACGAGGAACTCGTGCTGCGTCCGATGAACTGCCCGCACCACATCATGATCTACAAGCACGGGCAGCACAGCTACCGCGAACTCCCCGTGCGGATCGCGGAGCTCGGCACCATGTACCGGTACGAGCGCTCGGGGGTGCTGTCGGGGCTGGCCCGGGTACGCGCGATGACCCTCAACGACGCGCACATCTTCTGCCGACCGGACCAACTGACCGACGAGTTCGTGGCGGTCGTCCGCTTGATCCAGCGGGCGTACCAGGACCTCGGGCTCCGGGGCTTCTGGTACCGGCTGTCGCTGCGCGATCCCCGAGACCGGACGAAGTTCGTGCAGAACGACGCGATGTGGACGCTCGCCGAGGACCAACTGCGCGATGCCATGCGGCGCCTCGAGATCGAGTATCAGGAGGCGCCCGGCGAAGCGTCGTTCTACGGTCCCAAGCTGGACGTACAGGTTCCGAACGTGCTCGGCAAGGACGAGACGATCTCCACCGTGCAGATCGACTTCTACCTTCCGGAGCGCTTCGGCCTGGAGTACATCGGGGAGGATAGTCAACCGCACCGGCCCGTGATGATCCACCGCGGGGTCATCAGCACGTTGGAGCGGATGATGGCGTTCCTGATCGAACAGTACGCCGGCGCGTTCCCGCTGTGGCTCGCGCCGGAACAGGTGCGCGTGCTGCCGATCGCCGACCGTCATCGCGCCTACGCCGGACGGGTACGGGACGCGCTCGGCGCGCACGACGTCCGCGTCGAGGTGGACGCCAGCAGCGAGCGCACCGGCCACAAGATCCGGGAGGCCCAGGTCATGAAGGTGCCGTACATGTTGATCGTCGGCGACCGTGAGGAACGGGACGCGACCGTGTCGGTACGCAGCCGCGCCCGCGGCGACGAGGGCAGCCACGCGTTGACCGCATTCGTGACACGCGTCGTCGACGAGATCGCGTCGCGCCGGCACGACGACGCGCCGGCGAATCCGTAGCGTGCGTGTCTGCGTGTCGGGAGACTCCGCCGGCGCTCGGCGGGAGGGCGTTCAGGGTTGTCGCGCGACGATATGCAACGTGATCGTGACCGGATCGCGCGCGACGAAGATGAACGCGCGGGGGTAGGGGATGCCGTAGTCGGCCATCTTGATCGAGGTCGTGACGTCGGCGAGGTACTCATGGGACAGCGCGGTGACGGTCGCCGAGAACTGCTCCTCGCGGGTCACGTCGCGGAGCGTGAGCCGTCCTCGGATGGCGGCGGAGAACGGTTTCAGCGCCAGCCCGGGACGGGCCGACGCGGTGCCCGCGAACGCGATCACCGGGAACCGGTCCGTGCGCAGGTAGGTCGAGCGCATCGCGGCGTCGCGAAGCCCGATCTGGGTGGTCAAACTGCCGGCGTCGATCGCCGCGGCCACTTGCGCGACGTAGGCGTCGTCCGCCTGCACGACCGTCACGCGTCCCGAGATGCGGGTCGTCTTCCCCGAAAACCCCCCGCGGTTGTCCGGGACGAAAAACGCGGCCGACGAGTCGCCGGGAACGATCTCGAACGTCCCCGCGGGCAGCAGCCCCGGCAGAGGAGCGGCGACCGCGGGCGCGAGCAGGGCGGCGGCCAGCGTGACGGTGATCAGCGCAACGCGCACGGGTGCCTCCTCTCGAGTCGGGTCTGGTGCGATCCTACGCCGGCTTCGTATCGTGGGGGTCACGGTCGGCGGCGCGGATCGGAGGCGCCCGCATGACCGCGCCGCGCCCCCCTCGATCCCTCGGGGTCCGCCGTCGCGGCGCTCCGCGTGCCGTCTCCCCGCCGCCGGCGGGCGCCCCCGCCGGTCGGACGCCGCACGTTGTGCTCCTGCTGGGCGACGAGGACGTGCGCGCCGAGGAGGCGCTCCGGACGCTGCTCGACGAGTTGGTGCCGGCCGACCAGCGCGCGTTCAACGTGGACGTCCTCGACGCGGGCGAGACGCCGGTTCAGGAGATCATCACCCGGTGCGAAACGCTGCCGTTCTTCGGTCCGCGGCGCGTGGTCGTCGTCCGACGGGCGGGCGCCCTGCGCGCTCCGGATCAGGACGCGCTGGCCTCGTACCTAGAGCCCACGCCGCCGCCATCGTCGTTGGTGCTGGTCGCGGACGCACTCGACCGGCGGCGCCGGCTGTACGGCGTCGCGCAGCGGGTCGGCCGGGTGATCCCGTGCGGCCGGCTCGATCCCGAGGCGCTTCCCGCGTGGATTCGCGCTCGGGCGCAGCGCGAGGGAAAGGCGATCGCGCCGGATGCGGCGCGCACGCTCGTGCTGTTCGTCGGCGGCGGGCTCCGCGAACTCGGCCTCGAGGTCGCGAAGCTCGCGGCGTACGTGGGCGAGCGCCAGGAGATCACCCTCGACGACGTGCGGGCCGTGGCGAGTCACGTGGCCGAAGCCACCGTGTTCGAGTTGATGGACGCGGTCGGGCGCCGCCGGGCGGGTCGCGCGCTGGAACTGCTGCAGACGGTGATTACGATGGGGGAACCACCGGTGCGCATTCTGTACATGCTGGAGGATCAGCTCCGGATGCTCCTCCGGACCAAGACGCTGATGGAGCGGCGCGCGACGCCCATCGAGCGG
This sequence comes from bacterium, assembly GCA_035632615.1. GTDB lineage: Bacteria > Sysuimicrobiota > Sysuimicrobiia > Sysuimicrobiales > Segetimicrobiaceae > JAJPIA01. Next base: position 6,886 of record DASQGM010000422.1, read on the forward strand.
CGCGACGTCCTCGGCAACCGGGCCTGGCTGTACGAGCGTTACCGGGAGCAGGTCTCGGCGTTCGGACGGCTGGACGCGGGAGAGATGCTGGGCACCCTGCTCGAGGTCGACGGGATGATCAAGACCGGGGCGGTGGCGCCACGGCTCGCGCTGGAGACGCTAATCGTCCGGCTCTGCTCCCCGGGGCCGCTCGGGCAGGGATCCGGACGCCGGTGAGCGACTCCCGCGCGCCGTCCGCGGCGACGACCTAGGCCGGCGCGCCGGCGCGGGCGACCCGCTTCATCAACCGAGACTTCTTGCGCGCGGCGGTGTTTCGGTGGACGACGCCCTTGCGCGCGGCCGAATCGAGCGCTCGAAGCGCCGCGCGAAGATCGTCGGTGCTCGTGGCCGCGGCCTCGCGGGCCTTCTTCACGAGCGTCTTGAGCTGAGAGCGCACGGCCTGATTCCGCGCCGTGCGCACGATGGCCTGCCGCTTCCGCTTCAGGCCGGATTTCGTCCGCTTCGCCACCCGTACACCTCCATCGGTCTTGCTCGCGCCGCCGCGTCAACCCACCGGCCGCGCGGGGCGGCTGGAGCAAGCGACGCTCATTGTAGCATACGCCGCTCGGGCGGTTCAACCGATGGCGGAGGCGCGGCGGGCAGTCTCGCCGGGCGGCCGGCGCGCCTGTGCTATAATGAACGGCGACATGGCCAGTGGAGACATCGACCTGACCGCCGCCCGTCCCGTGGCGACGTCGGGCGGGTTGGCTCGGGCGGCCAGTCTGATCGCTGTCGGCACGATCGCGAGCCGGGTGCTCGGGCTTGTTCGTGATGTCGTGATCGCGGCGATGTTCGGCGCCACCTCGGTGAAGTCCGCGTTCGTGATCGCGTACTCGTTGCCGTTCTTCGTCCAGCGGCTGTTTCTCGGAGGTACCCTCAGCATCGTTTTCATTCCCACGATCACCCGCGTGTTGATGCGCGGGGACGCCGAGGAGACCGACCGCGTCGTCACGAGCACGTTCAACCTGGTGATCGTGATCGGGCTGATCATGGTCGCCGTCGGGGTGCTGGCCGCGCCCGTGCTCGTACCCATCGCGGCGCCAGGATATCTGACCACGAACCCCTCGGTGCTGACGCAGGCGGTCGGGCTGACTCGCGTGATGTTCGTGTCCATGGTATTCTTGGCGCTGTCCGCCTTCGCCACCGGCTACCTCAACGTCCACCGGCAGTTCGGCGTGCCCGCGCTCGCGCCGACGGTGTTCAACCTCGTCATCATCGGCGGCGTGCTGGTGCTCGCCCCGCGGATCGGGGTCCTCGGGATCGCCGTCAGTTTCCTCGCAGGATGGGTGGCACAGTTTCTGGTGCAGCTGCCCGCGGCACGGGCCGCGGGGGGGGGGGGGGGGGGGGGGGG
>DASQGM010000423.1:0-13396 GCA_035632615.1 bacterium
CGAAGGAGTGGCCGCTCGAAACCCGTCGCGCGATCGCGCCGCTAGCTCAACGCCGCGTCGATGCGCTTCTTGAGGGCCTCTTTCGGCATGTAGCCGACGATCCGCTCCACCAGTTCGCCCGACCGGAAGATGCCGAGCGTCGGGATGCTCATGATGCTGTACCGCGCGGCGATCCCGCTGTTCTCGTCCACGTCGAGCTTCATCACGCGCAGCTTGCCCTCGTATTCTCCCGCAATTTCCTCGACGATCGGGGCGATCATCTTACAGGGGCCACACCATGTTGCCCAAAAATCCACCAGCACCGGCGTACCCGCCTTCAGCACATCGGTGTCGAACGTCTTCTCCGTCACGCTCGCAGGCTTCGTTGCCATGCCCTGGCTCCTCTCCTAATGGGTCATCCGATCCTCACAACCCATCCCGGCCTTCATTTATTCCCCTATCCCCGCGCCCTGATCGCGGCGGTCACCACCGCGTCCAGAGCGCCGCCGCAACGAGCAGGAGGACGGTCATCGTCCCGGTGCCTAGGCACCCCGTCCGGCCCGATCGTGCGGCCCCGGCGCCCTTCAGCGGGGCGTCCATGCGGGAGCTCCTGGTCCCGGCCCGGAGGGAGAGCCTCGTGGCAGTCTTGAACTCCCGTACCGCCTCGCCGACGCGGCCCTGCTGCTTGTACACGATCCCGAGATTCTGATGGGCGATCCAGTAGTCGGGATCCATCGCGACCGCTTTTTGATAGCAGGCCACCGCCTCGTCGAGCCGGCCGCGCTCACGATAGACGTTCCCGAGGTTGCTGTGGGCTGGCGCGTACCGCGGGTCGAGTTGGATCGCCTTGGAGAACGACGCCTGCGCGTCGTCCCATTGGCGCTTGTGGACGTAGGCGACTCCCAGCTTGCTGTGGGCAAGCGCCGACGAGGGCGCGGCGGCGACGGCCTTCTGAAATGCCGCGACCGCGCCGTCCCAGTCCTCGACGGCCAACCGCTCTTCCCCCTCAGCCAGGAACGGAGACGGACCTTGAGTGCTCATCTTCTCCAAGGGTGACGCCGGTTCGGGTCGATGCGGCGGTTACGGGAAGCCCGGCGCGGCGTTGCTGCTAGGGTCTTCGCAAACGGGTGGTGGGGTTCCTCCGGTACCTTCGGGGCGGGGACGCGTGCGGTATGGGGGCGCGACGTGCTATGCCGTCGAGCGCTCGAGCGGCGCCTGGCCCGCCCACAGGGGGAGATCTTCCACGGTGTCGTCCGAATCGTGTTCTCTCGCGGCCGCAGCCACGGCGGCCGCCTCATGCCCCCATGCGGTTGAGTCCGCTTTGACCCGGGCCGCACGGTATGCGTGCAACAGCGCGCGGATCTCCAGGTACGGACCGACGTACGCCGGATCGACATCGCGGCTGCCGTTGATCTGTTCAACCACTTCGGGCGTGTCGCTGTGCACGACAATCCATCGCGACCCGAGGCGCCGGGAGTTCCACAGCGCGTAGAGGATACCGCGGAACGCGGCAAGATCCCGGTTCTCAACCCCCTGGAGCGTGCGTCCGATGCGGCGCAGGATGCGCCCCTGCGCATCCACGAACACCACGCCCATGCCGGCCCGGCCGTCGACCGGCGGCGCGGCGGCGACGTACGCGTGGATCGTCTTTGTCGCGCTGGCCCTTCCCGTCGTCATGGCTACACCACCCGTTCGAGCGCGGCCGTCGCAATGAGCACTCCGGCCAGGAGCAACAACTTGACCCGCACGAGCCTGCGGTCGTCCGCGAAGAGACGGCACAGGTGCGCGACCGTCATCCGCGGCGCGGTCTGTGCCGGCACCCACGTTGCGTGGCGGAGCGTGGGGCGCGCGTGCCGCCGGCGCGATGATAGCGGTGCTCGCCGCGCGATCCGCCACCCCTGTGTCGAGTCCGGGGCGGCCATGCCCATCCGGCGCGCCGTGCTCACGACCATCCGTGCACCCCCTGGTAGGCTCGGATGAGCCCGATGACCCGTCCGACGATCTGAAACTCGTCGCGGATGGGCCGGTACGCAGGGTTTGCGGGCATGAGCAGGGGCCGGCCTTCCTCGAGAACCAGCGTCTTCACCGTCGCTTCTTCCCCCAGGAGTGCCACCACGATCTCTCCCGGTCCGGCGACCGACTGTTTCCTGACGATCACCAGGTCGCCAGAGATGATCCCGGCCCCAACCATGCTATCCCCGCGTACGCGCAGCAAGAAACATCCTCGACCGTCGCCAAGAAGGTGGCGCGGTACCTCGACGTGCTCTTCGACATGCTCGTCGGCCAGGATCGGTGCTCCGGCCGACACGCGGCCGATAAGGGGGAGGGGGACGCTGTCGCCGGTCTGGATGAGCGCTTTGTCGACCACTTCCAGCGCGCGCATCCGCTCGCCGTGACGCCTGATACACCCCTTCTGCTCAAGGGCCACGAGGTGCTGGTGGACGGTCGACGGTGACTTTAGACCGAGCGCATCACCGATCTCTCGAACAGACGGGGCATATCCTTTGTCCTGGACCTCCTTAACGAGATAGTCCAGGATCTGCTGCTGCCGATCCGTGAGCCCCTGCCGTCTCCCCATGAGTTCCTGCCTCCCGCGCCAAGGGTCTCTCGCTAGTGTCATTATAGCGAACTATTGTACGGTATATCAAAGTTGGTTAATACGAACGTATGTACGAAACTATGATGAAATCACCATGATTTAGATCGAGATCTCCCAAGGTCCACTTTGCTCGCTCGCACGCTGAATTTCTCGGATTTCCGAGGGGTTCGTGGCCCCATCCGCGATCGGATCTTCGGATCGGCGGGTCTCGTCCCAGCCGGCGTGTGGCGAGGTGCGATTCGGCGGGTCGACGAAAGTGAAGGGGGTGCCCCGCCGTCGCTCCGAGGCGCGGGACCGAACCCCGGGGAGGTCAGCGTGATGCGGTTGGCCGATCGTGTGGCATTGATCACCGGCTCCGGCTCAGGAATCGGCCGGGCCACGGCGCTCCTGTTTGCGCGGGAGGGTGCCCGCGTCGCCGTCGTCGACGTAGACGAGGCGGGCGGTCGGGAGACGATCCGCGCGATCGAGGACGCGGGAGGGTCGGCGATGTGGGCGCGGGCCGACGTGGCCGCACCAGAGGATGCGAAGCGCGCGGCCGATGCGGTCGCCGCGTGGCACGGTCGGCTCGACATCCTCTTCAACAACGCCGGCGTCAGCCACGTCGGCGTGCTCCACGAAGTGCCGGAAACCGAGTGGGACCGCGTCATCGCCGTAAACGTTCGGGGCGTGTACCTGATGGCGAAGTACGCCGTCCCGCACATGCTCGCGCAGGGACACGGGTGCATCATCAACATGTCGTCCGGCGCGGCGCTGTTCGGCCTCGAGCGCCGGGCGGCGTACTCGGCGTCGAAGGGCGCGGTGCTGGCGCTGACGCGCGCGATGGCCGTGGACTACGCGCCGCACCGCATCCGGGTGAACGCGCTCTGTCCGGGGACGGTCTACACTCCGTTTGTGGAGCGCTATCTCCACGCGTCATACGCAGACCCGGCGGCGGCGCTCGAGCGGCTCAAGGAGCGGCAACTCGCCGGCCGCCTCGGCCGTCCGGAGGAGATTGCGGCCGCGGCGCTTTACCTCGCGTCCGACGACGCCGAGTTCGTCACTGGGTCGCCGTTCATCATCGACGGCGGCATGACGAGCGGCCGGCGCGCCTGAGCGGATGCATCGACGCGCGCAGGATTTGAGCCACGACGCGACGGAAGGAACGCAGCACGCCGCGGCGGCGAGGCAAGGGCACGCGGCGGAAGGGAGCGGCGACGATGAAGATCACATATCTCGGCCACGCCACGTTCCTGTTGGAGAGCGGTGCGACCAGCATCCTGATCGACCCGTACGATGAGAAGGTCGGATACCCCATCCCGACGGTTCGCGTGGACGCCGTCCTTGTCAGCCACGATCACGGGGACCACACGAACGTGGCCATGGCGAAGGGGCAACCCCGCGTGATCCGCGGTCTCGCCGACGGCCAGTGGCGGACGGTGCACGAGCAGGTCGATGGGATCGCGATCTCGTCGGTGCCGACCTATCACGATGACGTCCAAGGGGCGAAGCGAGGCCGGAACACCGTCTTCATCTTCGACGCCGAGGGCCTGCGCGTGGTGCACCTCGCGGACCTGGGCCACGGGCTGAGCCAGGAGGCCGTCAGGGCGATAGGGCGTCCCGACGTGTTGATGATCCCGGTCGGCGGGCACTACACGATCGACGCTGGCCAGGCGCACGACGTCGTTGCGCAGCTCCGGCCGGGCATCGTCATCCCCATGCACTACAAGACCGAGGTGAACCGCGGATCCCCACTGAGCACTGTCGACGGGTTCACGGCGGGTGCGAAGACGTCGAAGCAGGCCGGCCACGCGGTGACCGTCGAGAAGCGGTCGATCCCGAAGGAGCCGGAGGTCTGGGTTATGACGTGGAACTGACACTGCCCCTGGCGGGAGGGCAACGGTGAAGCTCGATTGCGCACTGGCCATGGACGCGCTCGAGGACGCGCCGGCCGTCGCCCGAGCGGCGGAGGAGATCGGGTTCCAGGGTCTGTGGGCCAACGACACGAAGCACAACCCGTTCGTCGCCCTCGCGCTCGCGGCGCAGGCGACCAGCCGGCTGGAGCTGGGCACGGGGATCGCCGTGGCGTTCTCGCGTAGCCCGATGGTGACCGCGCAGACGGCGTGGGACCTCGGCCGGCTGTCGGGCGGCCGGTTCCTCCTGGGTCTCGGCACGCAGGTGAAGGCCCACATCGAGCGCCGGTTCGGGATGCCGTGGGACCCGCCGGTCCCCAAGCTGCGCGAGTACATCCACGCCGTCCGGGCGGTCTGGCGCACGTGGCAGGACGGCGCGCCGCTGCGCGTCCAGGGCACGTTCTACAACCTCAATCTCATGGGGCCGTTCTTCAACCCCGGCCCGAACGCTCGCCCGCACATTCCGATCCTGATCGCGGGCGTCAACGAGGGGTTGTGCCGGCTCGCGGGGGAGGCGGCCGACGGGTTCATCGTGCACCCGATGCACTCGGTGCCGTACCTTCGAGAGTTCGTGCTGCCGCACGTCGCGGAGGGGTTGGCGAAGGCCGGGCGAACGCGCGAGGACCTGCAGATCTACGCACCGGTGATGATCGCGGCGGGAGAGACGCCGGACGAACTCGCCGCGGCGACGGCCCGGGCTCGTGCCCGCATCGCGTTCTACGGCTCGACGCCGACGTACCGGCTGCTGCTCGAGGTGCTCGGGCACGCGGACCTGGCGGACCGGCTCCGGCAAATGGTCGCGGCGAGGCGAATGGACGACCTCGCCGCGCAGGTGCCGGACGCGGTGCTCGACGCGATTGTCGTCCGCGGCTCGTACGCCGAGATCGGCCGCCAGCTCAAGGCCCGCTACGCGGGGCTCGCGGACCGCGTCGCGTCCTACTGGCCGTTTACCCCCGCCGACCGGGTGGGGTGGACGGGGATGGTCGAGGCGTTTCACGGAGCGAGGTGAGGCATGCGCGTCGCCTATCAGGGCGAACCCGGCGCGTACGGCGAGGAGGCCGTTCACCGGTTGTTCGGAGAAGTTCCGACGGTGCAGTGCACGTCGTTTGCGGGCGTGTTCGAGGCCGTGCAGCGCGGCGACGCGGATCGGGGCGTGGTCCCGGTCGAGAACTCGCTCGCGGGAAGCATCAACGAGACGTACGATCTGCTCCTGGCGCACGAGCTGGTGATTACCGGTGAGCTGGATCTCCGCGTGAGCCACTGTCTGATGGGGCTGCCGGGGCAGACGCTCGGCCAGATCAAGAAGGTGTACTCGCACCCGCAGGCGCTCGCCCAGTCGGACGCGTACTTGAAGCGGCTCGGGGCGGAGCTGGTGCCGTACTACAATACCGCGGGCAGCGCGAAGATGATTCGCGAGCAGGCGCTGGAAGGATGCGCGGCCGTGGCCAGCCGCCGCGCCGCGACCCTGTACGGACTCGAGATCCTTGCGGAGGCGATCGAGACCGCGCCCAGCAACTATACGCGCTTTTTCGAACTGAGCACGACGCCGATCGAGCGGGTGGAGCCGAGCAAAACCTCTATCGTGTTCATCGTGCGGAACGAGGTCGGCACGCTGTACGCGGCGCTCGGCGCGCTCGCGACCCGCCGCGTCAACCTCATCAAGATCGAGTCGCGGCCGGCGCGCCAGCGGCCCTGGGAATACACGTTCTACGTGGACGTGGACGGGCACGCCGACGCGGAGCCCCTTCGCGCGGCGCTCGTCGAACTCCGGCAGCACACGACGTTTCTGCGCGTGCTCGGGTCGTACCCGAAGGCGGTGCTGCCAGACGCGGCCTAGACGTCGACGCCAGAGCTCGCCCCCAACGCGGCCGCCGTCCTGAAGTCCCCTCGCCGGTTCCGGACGTCCGAAGGCCGGTGCGGGGGGTGCGGAGAACCTCCTTTCGAGCGGCAAACGCGTGTGGGCCCGCGTGTGCACGGCAGGAGGAGGCCGCAGATGGCCGCCCCGCGGTCCGGGACAACCACCGTACTCTTCAGCGACATCGAAGGTTCCACGGATCTGATCCAGCGCATCGGCGACGTGCGCTATTCGGAGGTACTCGCAGAACACCGTCGCGTGCTCCGCGCCACGTTCGCCGAGGGCGGCGGTACAGAAATCAGGACGGAGGGAGACGCGTTCTTTGCCGCCTTCCGGCGCGCCGGGGACGCGGTCGCCTCGGCGATCGCCGCGCAGCGCGCCCTCCTGGCACACCCTTGGGCTGCGGACGTCGCGCTGCGCGTGCGCATGGGGCTGCACACCGGGGAACCCGTCAGCGTCGCGAGCGACTACGTCGGCCTGGACGTGCATCGCGTCGCCCGCATCTGTGCAGCCGGTCACGGGGGACAGATACTCCTTTCGATCTCGACCGCGCTCCTCGTCGAGGACAAGCTCCCGGCGGGGGCGAGCCTGCGCGATCTCGGGTTGCATCGCCTCAAGGACGTACGGGAGCCGGAGAGGATCTTCCAGGTCGTGCACCCCGGGCTCCCGTCCGAGTTTCCCGCGCTCCGTTCCCTCGATACGGTCGCGCACAACCTGCCTCGACAGCTCAACAGCTTCGTCGGGCGGGCGCGCGAGCTCGCCGAGGTGAAGCGCCTGCTCTCCACGGCGGCGTTGCTCACGTTGACGGGTTCCGGCGGCTGCGGCAAGACGCGGCTCGCGCTTCAGCTGGCCAGGGACGTGCTCGAGGACCATCCGCACGGCGTCTGGCTGGTGGAATTGGCGGCGCTGACGGACCCTGAGCTTGTGCCGCAGACCGTCGCGCGCGCGCTCGGCGTGCGGGAAGATTCGGGCCGGCCGCTGATCGACACCCTGGTGGACCACCTCCGCACCAAACGCCTCCTGCTGATCTTGGATAACTGCGAGCACTTGATCGCCGCGTGCGCGGTGGTTGCCGAGCAGTTGCTCCGGGCCTGCCGATCGTTGACCATCCTGGCCACGAGCCGCGAGCCGCTCCGCATCTCGGGGGAGATCGTGTGGAGAGTGCCTTCGCTGTCGTTTCCCGAGCACCAGCCGCTGCCGTCATCGGACACCCTGACCGAGTACGAAGCGATCCGGTTGTTCGTCGAACGTGCCACGGCCGTGCACCCGGCGTTTGCGTTGACTCCGCAGAACGCGGCACCGGTGGCAACGATCTGCCGGCGCCTCGATGGAATTCCGCTCGCGATCGAGCTCGCAGCGGCGCGCACTCAGGTGCTCTCCGTGGAGCAGATTGACGCGCGGTTGAACGACCGGTTCCGGCTGCTCGGGGGCGCGAGCCGCACGACCTTGCCGCGGCACCAAACGCTGCAGGGAGCGATGGACTGGAGCTACGCGCTCCTGTCGGCGGGCGAGCGCGTGATGCTGCGCCGGCTTGCGGTCTTCGCAGGCGGGTGGACGGTGGAAGCGGCACAGGCGGTCTGCACCGACGACGGCGGCCCGGGCGACGCCCTCGATCTGCTGACGGGTCTGGTCTTGAAATCGCTGGTGGTCGTAGGCGAGCAGGCGGGACAGGCCCGCTATCGATTTCTGGACACCGTTCGTCAGTACGCCTGCGAGCGACTGTTGGAGTCGGGGGAAGGAGACGTTCTTCGGTCGCGGCATCTCGGATGGAGCGCGCAACTGGCGGAGACGGCGGAGCCCGAGCTGATCGGCGCCGGACAGGTGGAGTGGCTGAACCGGTTGGACACGGAACACGACAACGTGCGGGCCGCGCTGGAGTGGTCTCTGGAGAGCGGCGCGATCGAGACGGGATTGCGGCTGGCAAGCGCGGCGCGACGGTTTTGGTACAGCCGGGACTACCTCGCCGAGGGGCGCCGCTGGCTGGACGCGCTGCTCGAGAAGAGCGGCGGGGTCGCGCCCGCGCGGCACGCCAAAGCACTCAAGACCGTCGGCCAGCTGGCCTTCTGGCAGGCCGACTATGCGTATTGCCGCCGGGTCTACGAAGAGAGCCTGGCGATCTGGCGGCAAGTGGGGAACACGCAGGAGGTCGCGACGTTGCTCGGCGAACTCGCCGCGCTGGCCTTTGGCCAGGGGGACTTCCGGACGGCGCGCGCCCTGTATCAGGAGAGCCTCGTGATACGCCGGGAGATGGGCGACACATGGGCGATCGCCCTGTCCCTGCACAATCTTGGGAGGGTCGTCTACCGCGAGGGCGATTTGACCGCGGCACGCGCGCTGATGGAAGAGGGCCTCGCGCTGTGGCGAGGGGTGGGGGACAAGCAAAACATCGCGGGGGCGCTGACGAACCTCGGGTTCGTCGCCTTCAGCCGAGGCGACTACGTCGCGGCCCGATCGCTGTTTGACGAAGGCCTGACCATGCAGGAGGAGTTGGGGGACAAGCGGCGGATCGCCTATTCGCTCATGGGGTTCGCGTTTCTGGCGGCGGCCCAGGGACATCCCGAGCGGGCGGCGAGGCTGTTCGGGGCCGAGGAAGCCCTGCGCGAAGCCATCGGGGCGCCGCTGCCGCGCGTCGATCGGTCCGACTACGAGCGGATCGTGGCGGCGGCGCGCTCACGGTTGGGCAAGGAGGATTTTGCCGCGGCGTGGGCCGCGGGACGCGCCATGACGCTGGGGGCGGCGATCGGCGCCGCGAAGAGGACCGATTGACCGAGACGCAGAACGGGCGACTGGTCGATCGTCCGCCTGGCACGTCGCGGCTGGGACAGGTCGGTACGGACCGGCTCAGCCGGCGCGTCGCGACCGCGGCGCTGCAGCCGATCGGACGCCCGCATCGTTCCACGGAGGTGTCAACATGGGTTGCGGCATGGAAATGGTCGTCAGATACAAGCTCAAGATCGCGAAGTACCTGTGCTGCGAACGGCTGCCGGCCGCGCACACCGTGCACGCCGCCCGAGCGGACATGCAGCGCGTGATCAACGCCTTGGAAGGCTCGGGCGGGGCGCATTTTCGAGCCGCCCGCGACGTCGGCAACCCGTGCCACGGTATGCCGGGCGGCGGGGTCGTCGACGATCTTGCCGAGACGGCGGTGCAGAAGGCCTTCGGGGTGGACGGCACCCAGACCTCGCAGCGCGTTGTCGCGCTCGCGCTGGAGATCGCGATACGCAGCATCGCGAGCGCCGGGGCCACGCTCGACGAGATCAAGCGGGCAGGACGGGCGGTCTGCGACCTGCTGCGGGCCGCGTCCGTACCGCTCGGCCCCTAAGGCCGCCGCGCCCGCGGTTTACCCCGCGATCAGCGGAAGCGAAGCGATCGCGGCAACGATCCCGGCCGTCTGCGTGCGTGTGAGGTGCTCATGAAGCACCGCGCGCGCCAGTAGGGCGGTGAACGCCGGGTAGAGCGATCCGAGCACCGCGGCCACGTCCACGCGGCCTGCGTGCGCCGCGAGCACGAAGCACGCGTTCCCGCCGGCGTCGAGCACCCCGGCGAGGAGCGAGATGCCGATGACCTCGCGGGGAACGCGTAGCGCCTGGCGGCTCGCCACGGCGAGCCCGACCATGACCACGAGCGATGTGCCCGTCGAGACGGCCAGCGGCCAGAACACCGACGGCCCGCGCACCTGCGAGATCAGAAGGTAGAAGCCGCCGAACGCGACCCCGGCCAGCGCGGCGAGGCCAAGGCCGTGCGGCCGGCCCGCCCGCCCCACAGGACGGGAGAGGCACCAGACGCCGCCGAGCGCCAGGGCAAACCCGCCGAGGCGCACCGCCGGGGGCACGCCCTGCAACACCGCGGCGAACAGCACCGGAAACGACGCGGCGAGCACCGCGGTGAGCGGGGAGTTGACGCCCATCTTGCCGACCGCCAGGGACCGGTAGAGCGCGACGAGCCCGATCGATCCGGACACGCCGGCGGCGATCGCCCAGGCCAATGCTGCCGCCGACGGCGCGTGCTCCCGGAAGACGAGCGCGAGCGCGATCTGGGCCGCGATCCCTGTCACGCGGGAGAGCGGCGCCACGCTCAACACGTTCGCGCGGCGGGCCGAGAAGCCCCCGCTGAAGTCGCCGCCGCCCCAAGACGCCGCGGATGCGAGGCCGAACGCCGCGGCCGCCAGATGCGGTTCGCTCATGGACGTGCGGATCCGCCGGAGCCGCCGGGGGCTCCGCTACTCCTCAGGCCGCCACCGCAGATTTGGCTTTCTCGCGGCCGTGACTTCGTCCAGCCTGGTGACGGGCGCCTCATGAGGCGCCGTGCGGACCACCTCCGGGTCGGTCTCGGCCTCGTGCGCGATCGCCACCATCGTCTCGACGAACGCGTCGAGCGTCTGGAGGCTTTCGGTCTCTGTCGGCTCGATCATGATCGCCTCCTCGACGATCAGCGGGAAGTAGATTGTCGGCGCGTGGAACCCGTAGTCGAGCAGGCGCTTCGCCATGTCCCGCGTGGTGACATGGTGTCGATCGCGCTGCCACCGCCCCGAGAGCACGAACTCGTGCTTGCACACCCGGTCGTACGGGACCTCGAAGTGATCCCGGAGCCGGGCGAGGAGGTAGTTGGCGTTGAGCACCGCCATCTCCGAGGCCTCCCGCAGCCCGGCCGCACCCATCGTGCGGATGTAGGTGTACGCGCGGACGAGGTTGCCGAAGTTGCCGTAGAATGCGCGCATCTTGCCGATCGTCTTCGGCCGGTCGTGGTCGAGCGTGAACCGCTGTCCGTCCCGCTCGACCGTCGGCGCCGGCAGAAACGGCACGAGATGCGCGCGGACGCCGACCGCGCCCGCGCCTGGCCCGCCGCCGCCGTGCGGCGTCGTGAACGTTTTGTGGAGGTTCAGGTGCATCACGTCGAAACCCTGATCGCCCGGCCGCGTGATCCCGAGGATCGCGTTGAAGTTGGCGCCGTCGAGGTACAGCTGTGCGCCGACGTTGTGGACCGCGCGTGCGACCTCGAGGATCTGCTCCTCGAACAGCCCGAGGGTGTTCGGGTTCGTGAACATCAGGGCGGCGACGTCGCGGTTCAGCGCCGCCCTGAGCGCCTCCAGATCGATGTTGCCGCGGCGGTCGCTCTTGACTTCGACGACCTTGTACCCCGCGAACGTCGCGGATGCCGGATTCGTCCCGTGCGCGGAGTCGGGCACGATGATCGTGCCCCGGCGCTCGCCCTTCTCCTCGAAGTACCGGCTGATCATGAGGAGCGAGGTCAGCTCGCCGTGGGCGCCCGCGGCGGGCTGGAACGTGACGCGGTCCATCCCGGTGATCTCGGCCATCGCGTGCTCGAGCTCCCACAGCAGCTCCAGCGCGCCCTGGGCCAGGTCCTCCGGCGCGTAGGGGTGCAGCCGGGCGAACCCGGCTTGGCGGGCGGCGTCCTCGTTGATCTTCGGGTTGTACTTCATGGTGCACGAACCGAGTGGATAGAACCCCTCGTCGATCGAAAAGTTGCGGTGGCTCAGCGCCGTGTAGTGGCGCACCACGTCGAGCTCGCTGACCTCCGGGAGCGCCGCGGGGCGCGAGCGGCGGTGCGCGGCGGGCACGACCGCGTCGAGCGGCGCCTCCGGCACGTCGCTCTCAGGCAGGCTGTAGCCCACACGGCCGGGGGCGCCCCGCTCGAAGATGACGGGAACCGGTCGCTTCCGAAGCGAGGGCGTGCGCGTTGGGGCTTCAGGGGTGCTCATCGCACGGTCTCCAGGTGGTCCACGAGATGGTCGATCTCCTCCCGCGACCGCTGCTCCGTGACGCACAGGAGCCAGCAGTCATCGTACTCCGGGTAGAACCGGCCGAGCGGGAGCCCGCCGAGGATTCCATGGGTCAGCAGCCGGCGGTTGATCTCCGCGGGCGGCACCGGGCACCGTACGACGAACTCGTTGAACGTCGGCGCGGCGAACGCGAGCGCGTAGCCGGGCAGCGCCGCGATGCGTTCACGGGCGTAGTGCGCCTTCCGTGCGCACAACTCCGCGACGTGCACCACGCCTTGGCGCCCGAGCGTCGCGAGATACACCGCGGCGACGAGTGCGTTCAGCGACTCGTTGGTGCAGATGTTGCTCGTCGCTTTGGCGCGGCGGATGTGCTGCTCGCGCGTCTGCAACGTGAGCACGTATCCGGGCCGGCCGGCGGTGTCGACCGTCCGTCCGACGAGGCGCCCGGGGATCCGGCGGACGAACGCTTCGCGGGTCGCGATCATGCCAAGGTACGGGCCGCCGAAGTTGAGCGCGTTCCCCAGCGCTTGGCCTTCCCCCGTGACGATGTCGGCGCCGTACTCTCCCGGCGGCCGCAGCAGCCCCAGGCTGATCGGCTCGGCGACCGCGACCACGAGGAGCGCGCCCTTGTCGTGGGCGGCCTTGGCCAGCGCTTCGCCCTCCTCGATGGCGCCGAAGAAATTCGGCGACTGCACGATCAGCGCCGCGGTGGCGTCCGTGATCGCGGCCCGCGCCGCCTCCACGGACGTGACGCCGTCGAGGGCCGGGAGCTCGCGCACGGTGATCGGCAGGTGACTGGTGTAGGTCCGCAGCACCTGCCGGTACTCCGGGTGCACGGCGGTGCTGATCAGCACCTCGGTGCGCTTCGTGAGATCCGCGGCCATGCTCGCCGCCTCGCCGGTCGCGCTGGCCCCGTCGTACATCGAGGCATTGGCGACATCCATGCCGGTCAGCTCGCACATCATGCTCTGGTACTCGTAGATCGCCTGGAGCTCGCCCTGCATGATCTCCGCCTGGTACGGCGTGTAGGCCGTCAGGAACTCGGGGCGCAGCGCGAGATGCGGCACCGTGCTGGGCACGAAGTGGTCGTAGGCGCCGGCGCCGAGAAAGCACGCGAGACGATCGCAGTCCGTGTTGCGCTCCGCGAGGGCGCGCAGGTGCGCGAGCAGAGTGGGGTCGGGCGCCGCGGGAGGCAGGTCCAACGGCCGCTTGAGGCGGACCTCCGCCGGGATGTCCCGGAAGAGATCCTCCACGGCTCGGACGCCCACCGCCGCGAGTATGCGCTCGCGCTCCGCGTGGGTCGCAGGAATGTACTTCATGACTGACTCTCGCCG
>DASQGM010000424.1:0-10333 GCA_035632615.1 bacterium
ATCCTGCGCGCCGGCCTGCGGAACGCCATGGAGGGCGGTTACGCGGAGGGCGGCAGCACGATCACGCAACAGCTGGCGCGGAACCTGTTCCTCACGCCCCAGAAGTCGCTGACCCGCAAGATCGCCGAGATGCTGCTGGCCGTGCAGATCGAGCGCCGGCTGACCAAGGACGAGATCCTCCAGCGGTACCTGAACCAGGTCTATCTCGGCGAAGGCGCGTACGGCGTCGAGACCGCCGCGGGCGTGTACTTCGGCGAGCCCGCGAAAAACCTGACGCTCGCCCAATCGGCGATGCTCGCCGGGTTGATCCGCGCACCGTCGTCCTACTCGCCGTACGAGCACGCCGCCCGCGCGCACGCGCGCATGGCGGAGGTGCTGCAGCGGATGGTCGACGTGGGCGATCTCACCCCGGCGCAGATGCAGGCGGCGCTGGCCGCGCCGCTCGGGCTGGCGGCGAAGGGAAACGGCGGGCTGATCGGCATCCGCGCTCCGTACTTCGTCGCCTACATCCTGCCGGGACTGCTTCAGCGCTACGGTGAGGATACGCTGTACAAGGGCGGGCTGCGCATCTACACCACGCTCGACCTCACGATCCAGGCGCAGGCCACCGCGGCGCTCCGTCAGGGCATCGACACCGCGCTGGCGCAGCACTTGAACGTGCACCAGGGCGCAGTCGTGGTGATGGATCCGCGCACCGGCGCGATCCGCGCGATGGTCGGCGGCTATGACTTCCGCACGAGCCAGTTCGACCGGGCGTGGCAGGCCCACCGCCAGCCTGGCTCGGCGTTCAAGCCGTTCACCTACACCGTCGCGGTCATGCGCGGCATCCCGCCGACGCGCCTGCTGCTCGACGAGCCGCTCGAGTTCCAGCTGCCGGACGGGAAAGTTTGGAAGCCGCAGGACTTCGACCACACCTGGCACGGGTGGATCACCGCGCGCTACGCGCTCGAGAACTCCATCAACGCGGCCACGATCCGGCTCGAGCAGCAACTGGGGCCGTCCTCGATCGTGGATCTCGCGCACCGCATGGGCATCCAGAGCACCCTGTCGCCTACCCTCGCGCTGACGCTCGGCGCGTCCGACGTCACCCCGTTGGAGCTGGTGACGGCGTACGGTGTGTTCGCGGACAACGGCGTGCGCGCGGACGCGATGGCGATCACCAAGGTGACGGACTGGCGGGGCAAGGTGCTCGAGGAGCACACGCCGCAGCGCACGGTCGTGCTCAGCCCCGAGGTGGCGTACGTGATGACGGACATGCTGAAGGGCAACGTCCTCCGGGGCACCGGGGTCGCGGCGAACATCGGGATCCCGCAGGCGGGAAAGACCGGCACCACCGACGACTATCGGGACGCGTGGTACGTTGGGTACACGCCGTACCTCGTCACCGGGGTGTGGGTGGGGAACGACGACAACTCGCCGATGAACAAGGTGACCGGGGGCAGCGTCCCGGCGGGGATCTTCGCGGCGCTGATGAAGCAGGTGACGGCTAAGATGCCACACGACGACTGGACCGCGCCGGACGGGGTGGTCCAGGAGACGGTGTGCGGCACGTCGGGGCTGCTCGCGGCGCCGGGGTGTCCGGATCCGCGCCCGGAGGTGTTCATCCGGGGCACGGAACCGGACGTGTCTACGGCCCCGAGCGGGACGTCCGGCGGCAGTACCTCCGTGACCGGGCAACCGGCGCCGGCCAGTGCGTCGCAGGATGGGGGCGGACCACCGGCTCCGCGTTCGAGCTCGCCCTCGCCGACGGCGACCCCGGGCCAGTCGGGCTCGGGGCCGGGGCAGCCAGCGGCCGGGCAGGCCGCCTCAGGGCCGGCGACGCCGCCCGGCGAGCCCGCGCTCGCGGGGACGGTGCCGGTCGCGGTGGGCAGCCCGCGAGACGGCAGTCAGGTCGACGTCCCGTTCCTCGTCCAGGGCGCGACGCGGCCGAACGCGACGGTGCACATCACCGTCGAGAGCCAGACCGCGCTGCTGCGGACGCAGGTGGTCGACGTCTACGTGCGCGCCGACGACAACGGCGCGTTCGCCTACATGGTGACGCCGTGGTTTCGGCCCGCGGGGGCGACGTACGTGGTGACCGTCACGGCGTCCGCGGGATCTCAGAGCGGGTCGGCGACGGTGCACGTGCAGTTGCGCTAGCTCGCGCGACGCGGCCAGCGGGCCCGGCCGTTCCGCGCGCGTCGGGGTCCGGGCCCTGCCGCGCGCTTGCGCGCGGCAGGGCCTCCGGCTTATAGTAAAAGGTACGCTCCGCGCGGCGGACGTGGGGTCCGCCCGGTTGCGGGCAGAGGGGGTTCGACGTGTCCGGACATTCCAAGTGGCATAACATCAAGATCAAGAAGTCCAAAGTAGACCAGCAGCGGGGCAAGTTGTTCAGCAAGCTGGCCCGCGAGATCATCATCGCCGCGAAGGACGGCGGCGGCGACCCCGGCGGCAACATGCGCCTCCGCGCGGCGATCGACCGCGCCCGCGAGGCGAGCATGCCGAACGACAACATCCAACGCGCGATCGCCCGGGGCACCGGTGGCGCCGAGGGCGCGAACTACGAGGAGGTCACCTACGAGGGCATGGGGCCCGCGGGCGTCGCCGTGCTCGTCGAGGTGCAGACCGACAACCGCAACCGGACCGCGTCGGAGATCCGGAACATCCTGACCAAGGCCGGCGGCTCGATGGGCGCGTCGGTGGCGTGGATGTTCGACAAGAAGGGCGTGATCACGGTCCCGCGCTCGGCGGCCTCCGAGGACGAGGTTCTGGGGCGGGCGGTGGACGCCGGCGCGGAGGACGTGAAGACCGGCGACGACGAGTACGAGATCACGACGGCCCCCGAGGATTTCGCGGCCGTGCGGAAGGCCCTTGAAGAGGCCGGATACAAGCCGCACTCCGCCGAGGTCACCATGATGCCCAAGTCGACCGTCTCGCTCTCGGGCAAGGAGGCACAGCAAGTGTTGCGCCTCATGGAGACGCTCGAGGACCACGACGACGTGCAGCACGTGTACGCCAACTTCGACATTCCGGACGAGATTCTGCAACAGGTCGGCTAACGGGGGCGCGCGCATGGGAGTTCGCGAGGGTGTGCAGGCGGGATTTCAGCTGATCTGGAACACCGCCCAGAAGAACGTCGAGGCGATGCCCGAGGCCGGCATGGAGTTCACGCCGGCGGGGCTGGACACGCGTTCGTTTCGGGCGATCGCGGTCCACATGGCGAACGCCACCGTGACCTTCGGCCAGAACATCGGCAAGGACGTGTGGGAGCGGGCCCTGCCGTATCCGATGGACAAGCCGATGTCGAAGGCGCAGGTCCTCGAGGCGATGCGCGACGCCGGACAGCGGTTCCTGGCGGGGGTTGCCCGGCTCACAGACGAGGAGGCCAACCGCGTCGTCCGCACCCCGTGGGGCATGGAGATGCCGCAGGGGATCGTGGTCCAGGGCGGCGTCACGCACATGTTCTACCACAACGGTCAGCTGTCGATTTACCTCCGCATGCAGGGCGTGAAACCCCTGTTCCTGGCCCGCTAGCCTCGGCGGCCGCCTCCGGGCGGAGGAAAGTCGAGTCCGATGGCGAACACTGGTTCGTCTCTGATCAAGACGCAGCAGCGGCTCATGCCGAGTCGGAGCACCGTTCATGCGGATTCTTGGGATCGACCCCGGACTGCGGTTGACGGGGTACGGCCTCGTCGAGGTGACGGGATCCCGGGTTGCGTTCGTGGAGGCCGGGGTGATCCGCACCAGCCTTCGCGCCGCGCTGCCGGAGCGGCTTTACGAGCTGCACGTGGGCGTGCACGAGATCCTCGTGGACGGCCGGCCGGCCGCGATCGCACTTGAGGATGTCTTTGCCCATCCCGGTTTTCCGAGAACGGCCATCATCATGGGGCACGTCTGCGGCGTGATCGGGCTCGCGGCGGCCCAGGCCCGGGTGCCTGTGGACACGATCGCGCCGGCCGCGGTGAAGCGGGCGATGGTCGTGTCGGGTCAGGCCGGCAAGCGCCAGATCCAGCGGATGGTGCGCATCTTGTTGGACCTCGCTGAGGACCCGGGCTCGCATGCCGCGGATGCGCTTGCGCTCGCCCTCGTCGCGGCGTCCCGGCGGGGGGCCGCGCTGCAGACCGCCGGCGGCGCCCGGGCGCCGGCGTGATCGCGTTCCTGCGCGGCCGCGTCATCCGCCACACCGATGACATGCTCGTCATCGAGTGCGGCGGCGTCGGGTATGAGGTGCGTCTGCCCGGGTTTCTCCGGGACCTCCTGCGCGGGGAGCCGGGCCGGATCCGCGAAGCCGAGCTTGAACTGCACATCTCGTACCACGTCTCGACGAACCAGCCCCGGCCGCTGCTCGTTGGGTTTCTTCGAGAGATCGAGCAGGAGTTCTTCGAGCGGTTCATCACGGTCGACGGGCTGGGGCCGACGAAGGCGATGAAAGCGATCGTGCACCCGGTCGAGCAGGTCGCGGACGCGATCGAGCGCAAGGACGCGGCGTTTCTGCGCCGGCTGCCGGGGATCGGCGCGCGCACGGCGGAGAAGATCGTGGCCTCGCTCCACGGCAAGATGGGTAAGTACGCGCTGCTCCGGTCGGAGACGCCGGCGCCGCCGGAGGTCGCGGCGGAGGACTTCCGCGCGGAGGTGCTCGAGGTGCTGACCGGACAGTTGGGGCACCGCGGCTCGGAGGCCCGGCGGATGGTGGAGGAGGCCTTCCGGCGGAACCCTGCGATCGTGTCCGCGGAAGACCTGTTCCAGGAAGTGTATCGCGCCGAGCGGGGGGCCCCCGCGTGACCCGCGAGCGGCTCGCCGGCGGTACGCCCGAACCGCGGCCGGGGCCCGCGCCCGCGGCGGGGCCCGCGTCCGGCGGCGTCGAGGACGAACAGCTCATCCGCACCCTGCGTCCGAAGCGACTCGACGAGTGCATCGGGCAGACGCGCGTCACCAGCGCGCTGAAGATCAGCCTGCAGGCGGCGCGCGAGCGCGGCGAGGCGCTCGATCACGTGCTGCTGCACGGGCCGCCGGGACTGGGCAAGACGACGTTCGCGAACGTGGTGGCCGCCGAGATGGGGACGAGCATCGTGACGACGTCGGG
Organism: bacterium; assembly: GCA_035632615.1. Taxonomy (GTDB): domain Bacteria; phylum Sysuimicrobiota; class Sysuimicrobiia; order Sysuimicrobiales; family Segetimicrobiaceae; genus JAJPIA01. The sequence goes on from DASQGM010000424.1 coordinate 5,063, forward strand.
GCCGGCGCTCGAGCGCGGCGGGGATCTGATGGGGATCCTCACCAACCTCAGCAAGGGCGACGTGCTTTTCATCGACGAGATCCACCGCCTGCCGCGGACGGTGGAGGAGTTCCTATACCCGGCGATGGAGGACTTTTGCGTCAACTTCGTCATCGAGAAGGGCGCGCACGCGCGGACGTTGCGCTACACGCTGCGGCCATTCACGCTCGTCGGGGCCACGACCCGGGCCGGGCTGCTGTCGTCCCCGCTCAGAGAGCGGTTCGGGATCACGCAGCACCTCGACTTCTACCCCGTCGACGAACTGACGCTTGTCGTGCACCGCTCGGCCTCGATCCTCGGGGTGTCGATCACGGACGACGGCGCCACGGAGATCGCACGGCGCGCCCGGGGCACCCCGCGGATCGCGAACCGGCTCCTGCGCCGCGTGCGCGACTTCGCGCAGGTTCGGGCGGACGGCGCGATCACGGTGGAGGTCGCGCGCAACGCCCTCGAGTTCGAGGGTGTGGATCCTCTCGGCCTCGACGTGCAGGATCGGGAACTGCTGCGCACCGTGATCGAGGTGTACGGCGGCGGGCCGGTCGGGGTCGAGGCGCTGGCGGCGACGCTCAACGAGGAAGTGGACAGCCTCGTCGAGATGGTCGAGCCGTTCCTGCTGAAGATCGGGTTTCTGACCCGCACCCAATCCGGGCGCCGCGTGACCGTCCAGGCCTGCGACCACCTGGGCCTGGCGCTGCCGGACCGGGGCGGGCGCGGGCAGGGGACGCTGTTCTCGTAACCATGCCGCAGATCGGCCGATTCCTGATTACGATGGGCGTGCTCTTGATCGTTCTGGGCGGGCTCGTCCTCGTGCTGGGAGGGTTGCCGCGGCTGCCGGGGGACATCTACGTGCAGCGCAAGGGCTTCTCGTTGTACGTGCCGGTGGTCGGCAGCCTGCTGTTGAGCATCGTGCTGACGATTCTGCTGAACCTGTTCTTCGCTCGACGATGATCCGCCCGACGCTGCTCGTCGCGGTCGTGGCGGCGCTCGTGTGGCCTTGGCCGAGCGCCCCGGCGCCTGCCGGTGCCACCGAGCCGCTGATCGTGCGCGTGGGCATTCAGGTCGATCGCCCCGCGCTGCAACTGGCGGCCGACGGACCGGTGCAGGTCGTGCAGCCGGACACGGGCGCCGTGGCCACGCTGCCCGGCGCCCCGTGGACCGTGCAGGCGACCGCGGGGGGGTTGAGCCTGGCCGGCACCGGGTTCGGCGCGGTCGTGCGCCTCACGCCGCAGAGCGGCACGATGCGGGTCGAGGGCCGGTCGTACCGGGGCACGATCGAGGTACACCGGACGCCCGCGGGTCGCGTCACCGCGATCGACGAGCTGCCGCTCGAGCAGTACTTGTACGGCGTCATCAAGGGCGAGATCGACCCGCACTGGCCGCCCGAGGCGGTGAAGGCGCAGGCCGTCGCGGCGCGGACGCTCGCCGTCGAGCGCATCGAGGAGGCCCACGCGGCGGTCACCGGATACGATCTCGCGGCCACCACCGATGCGCAGGTCTACCTCGGCGTGGCGGGCGAGGATCCCGCCGCGACCGCGGCGGTGGACGCCACGCGCGGGTTGCTCGTGACCTACGACGGGCGGCCGATCTTCGCTGCCTACCACTCCAACTCCGGAGGGCACACCGAGGACAGTGAGAACGTCTGGGGTACGGCGTACCCGTACCTCCGGGGCGTGGCCGATCCGTACGCGATGAGCGCGCCGGGGGTCTCCTGGACCGCGACGGTGCCCCTCGGCACGCTCGCCTCCTCGCTCACGCGCGGCGGCGTCCAGGTGTCGTCGCTCGACGGGGTGGAGCTGGGGCGTGTGACCCCGTGGGGGCGGGCGATCACGGTCCGCGTGCGCGGCGACGGCGGGTCGGTCCAGGAGATCTCGGCCAACCGCTTCCGGTTGTTGGTCGGCGCGGGCGTGGTCAGGAGCACGATGTTCACGGCGTCGCGACGCGGCGCGGACGCCGTCTTCAACGGGCGCGGCTCCGGACACGGCGTGGGGCTCGACCAGTGGGGCGCCCGCGCGATGGCGGCCCAGGGATCGACGTTCCGCGAGATCCTCCAGTTCTACTACACGGGCGTGTCGATCGGGCAGGTCTACTGACGGGTTCGTCCCGTTGCCGCGGCGTTTCGGCCGCGGGATGGACGGCGCCGACGAGTCCCGCCGGGGCGAGCTCGGCGTGTTGCGCGTGCGGGTTCGGCGCGGCCCGGGGACGGGGTGGGGACGGCGCCCTCGTGCGCCAGGAGCCAGCGCTTGCGATCGAGGCCGCCGGCGTAGCCCGTTAACGTCCCGTCGGCGCCGATCACGCGGTGGCACGGGACCACGATCGCCACCGGGTTCAGCGAGACCGCGCGACCGACCGCCCGGCTCGCGGCCGGCATCCCGAGCCGCTCGGCGAGCCCGCCGTACGACAGCGTCTGGCCGACCGGGATCTTCCGCAGCGCCGACCAGACTCGCCGTTGGAACGGCGTGCCGCCGGTGTCGACCGCGACGTCGTCAATGGCGCGGTGCGTTCCGGCGAGGTACGCGCGGACGCGGCGGCTGAGCCCCGCCGGGTTGCGGGTCGGGTGCAGGCGGACCTCACCGTATCGCGCCCGCAGGAGCCGCATCATCCGGCGTTCGTAACCGCTATAGTCGAGGGCGCACAGCCGTGCTCCGTCGGAGATGATCAGGATGGTCCCGATCGCCGACGCGACGCGGTCGATCAGTAGGTTCATGCGCCTTCCTCCTCTCGATGGCCGCGGGCGTATCCCTCAGCCACAGGTGCATGACCGCGTAGGCGCGCCACGGTCGCCACGCGCGGGCGATGTCGGACACCCGTGCCGGCGTCACCCGTGCCGTCGGGCTGGCCATCGCGCGTAGGACGCCGAGGTCCGTGGCGGGGAACGCGTCGGGCTGGTGCAGCGCCCGCATCGCGATGTACTGCGCCGTCCATTCGCCGACGCCGGGCACGCGGCAGAGCCGCTCGACGGTCGCCTCCAGACCGGCGGTCGGCTGGAGCAGGTCCGCGTCCGCCAGCACGGCCGCGGCGAGCGCGGAGATCGCCGCGGCCCGTGCGCGCGGCAGGCCGATCGGCGTCAGGTCGGCGCCGGCGAGCACGTCGGGTCTCGGGAACGCCACGCGGAGTCCCGCTGCCGCGCCCATGTGCTGGTCCGCCGTGACCGTCTCGCCGTACGCGGCGGCCAGCCGTCCCGCCAGCGTCGTCGCGGCGGCGACGCTGATTTGCTGGCCGAGGATCGCGCGGACCGCGAGCTCGAAGCCGTCCCAGGCGCCGGGAACGCGCACGCCGGGCCGCGCCGCGATGCACGTCGCGAGGCGCGGGTCGCGCCGGAGATGGGACTCGATGGCGGCGACGTCGGCGTCCAGGTCAAACAGCCGCCGGAGGCGGCCCACGATCGCCCCGAGCGCCGTGACGTCCGTGACGCGAATCGTTGCGAGGAGATGCGACGTGCGCTCGACCGGACGCACTTCGATGATCCCGCGGGCGTTGTCGAGGGAGACGATGCGCCGGTAGCAATCCGCGCCGACGGCCTCGACACCGGGAATGGCCCGCGGCCCCAGGAACGACATCGTCGCGGCCCAGTTGTACGGCACGCGGAAGGGAAGCTTCAGCGTGATCCCGCACACGCCGGTGTCCTCGGTGGGGGCCGCACGTCGCAGCTCGCGCGGCGGCCGGTCGTACGTTCGGCGCATCGCGTCGTTGAACCGGCGCACGCTGCCGAACCCCGAGGCGTACGCGATGTCCGCCATCGACATCGCGGTCTCGCCGATCAGCTTCTTGGCGAAGAGGATGCGGTGCGCCTGGGCGACCGTGACGGGCGACGCGCCGAGGTGCTTGTCGAACAGGCGGCGCAACTGCCGTCCGGTGATGCCGAGGCGCGCCGCGAGCGCCTCGATGCCGCCGTTCTCGAGGGCGCCTTCCACGATCAGGTCCAAGGCGTGCGACACCGTGCGCTCGGCGCCGCCCCACCCGGCGACGCCGGGGGCAAGTTCCGGCCGGCACCGCAGGCACGGACGGAAACCGGCCTGGTGGGCCGCGGCCGCGCTCGGCAGGAAGAGGCAGTGCTCGATCTTCGGGGGGCGCGCCGGGCAGATCGGGCGGCAGTAGATGCCGGTCGTCACGACCGCCGTGTAGAAGCGGCCGTCGAAGCGGGCGTCCCGCGTGCGAAGCGCCCGGTAACACGCGTCGCGGTCGAGATCCATGGCCCTAGTATAGCGCCGGCGGGACGGAATTCTGGCCGTTTTCGGACATGATAGGCTGGTCTATGGCGTCCGAAAACGGCGAGACAGCGCACTACGGCGGGGGTAGGGTGAGCGCATGGGCCCAAGCCTCGGTCGCGGCAGCTCCTCGGCACGGCGCGGGCGGCTCGATCTCGCGGACGGCGCGGCGCTTCTCGTCACGACGATCTGGGGCGTGAACTTCGTATTCGTGAAAGCCACGCTGGCGCAGTTCGACGCCCGCGCGTTCACGTTTCTGCGGTTCGTCGGCATGGTCGCGCTCGCCTGGGGCGTGCTCGTGGCGGGACGGCGGATGCGACGGGGGCGGCGAGGGCCGCGGGGGGACGTCGCGCCATCGCGCGCCGATCTCGGGCGCCTCGCCATCGCCGGCGTCGTCGGGCACGGCGCGTACGAGTTGCTCTTTGTCTTCGGCCTCCAGTACACGACCGCGTTCTCTACCGCGCTGCTGCTCAACACCACGCCCGCGTTCACGTTGCTGCTGCTCTGGGGGTTTCGCCTGGAGGCGGTCACACCCGTGCAGTGGTCGGCGACCGCGGCGTCGCTTCTCGGCGTGCTCGTGTTCGTGTACGATAAGCTCCGCCTCGGGTTGCCGTCCGCGGGGGTGGGGGATCTGCTGAGCCTGCTCGCGGCGCTGTGCTTCGCGGTCTACAACGTGGTCAACAAGCCGCTGCTCTCCCGCTATTCCGCGACAGCGCTGACGACCTACGCGCTCACGATCGGCGCGGCGCCGTTGTTGGCGGTGTCGCTGCCCGGGGCGGTCGCGCAGGACTGGAGTCGGGTGTCCGGCCTCGGCTGGGTCGGCCTGCTGTGGTCGGTGGTCGTCCCGGTGTACGCCGCGTGGACGATCTGGACGTGGGTCTCGTCTCGCCTCGGCGTCGCGCGCGCCGCTACGTTCATCTACGTGGTGCCGGTTGTCAGCGCGATCGCTTCGTGGGTGCTGCTCGGAGAACGGTTTGGCGCGCTCAAGGTGGCGGGCGCCCTGATGATCCTTGGCGGTCTCGTCATC
>DASQGM010000425.1:0-1506 GCA_035632615.1 bacterium
CGTCACCGGCGTAGACGCCGTGGATGACGCCGCGGTACACGACAACAGTCGGATGTTCGACCGGTGCGGCACCGGTTCCGTCAAACAGCCGGGCCGCGCGCACCAACTGCCATTCCGGTGGGGCGATCGTCATGGCGAGACTCCCTCCGAGATGAGGACCGCCGCGACCGCGGCGGTCCTCCGCGACATCTCCGTTGCGATCGAGACATCGCTAGGCGACCTTCACCGATACTCGCTTCGTCTCGGGTCCGGCGGACCCCTTCGACGACCGCACGGGAGGAGCGCGCGTCGCCTGGACGGAAAGTCACCCGCGTATGGGCCGCGCCCGCCTCCGGGATCTCGGGATCGCCATCGGACAACTTCCGATCGGACCGCACAATGCGATCACCGATGTGCCGGGCGTGCGCGTCGGCCACCGGACGTTGATCGCGGACGCGCCGCGGACGGTCCGCACCGGCGTGACAATGGTCGTGCCCCGCGGGGGCGACATCTGGGGGGACTACGCGTTCGCCGGCGTGCATTCGTTCAACGGATGCGGCGAGATGACCGGCGTCGCGTGGATCGAGGAATCGGGAATGCTGGAGACCCCGATCGGGATCACCAACACCCACGCGGTCGGGGTGGTACGCGACGCGCTCGTCGCGTACGGCGTCGAGCACGGCCACGTGCCGCGCTTCACGCTGCCGGTCGTCGCCGAGACCTTCGACGGCTGGCTCAACGACATCAACGCGTTCACCGTCACGCAGGCGGCCGCGCTCGAAGCGCTGAACGCGGCGGCCGGCGGCGCGGTCGCCGAGGGAAACGTCGGCGGCGGCACCGGGATGCGCTGCCACGGCTTCAAGGGCGGCATCGGAACCTCGTCGCGCGTGGTCACCGTCGCCGGCGGATCGTTCACGGTCGGGGCGCTGGTGCAGGCCAACTACGGCGCGATGCGCCACCTGCGCATCGACGGGGCGCCGGTCGGCCGCGAGCTGGCCCCCAGATGGGAGACGGCCGAGCCCGCCGCCCCGTCCGCCGGCTCGATCATCGCGGTCATCGCCACCGACGCGCCGCTTGTGCCCACGCAGTGCAGACGCCTGGCGCAGCGGGCCACCGTCGGGTTGGCCCGCGTCGGCGGGCTGGGACACAACTCAAGCGGGGATCTCTTCCTGGCGTTCGCGACGGGCAACCATCTCCCCGCGGACGTGCCGGCCGTACACGAGATCCGCATGCTGCCGAACGCGCACCTCGATCCGTTCTTCGAGGGCGTCGCGGATGCGGTCGAGGAGTCCATCCTAAACGCGCTGGTGGCCGCGGAGACGATGCAGGGATTTCGGGGGACGCTGCACGCGGTTCCGCTCGAGGATCGCCCGATCGACCTGCCCCGCCAGCCATCCGAGCGCGAGCGCGGCACCGGCCGCCACCAGCACCAGCATCGCCGTGACGGTGAACCCCGCGGTACCGGGCACCGCCAGCGCGACCGGCCCTTGCAGCGCGCCCAGGTTGAGCTGCACGAGCGCCGCGTCC
>DASQGM010000426.1:0-19660 GCA_035632615.1 bacterium
GCGACGCGGGGGGCCGACGCCGCCTGGTACCGCGAGCACGGAATCGACTTCGCCGTCGTCGACGCGCAAAGCCCGCTGCGCACGGAGGATGTCGTCTTCCGAGCGCCGTCCCCCTCGTACCTGCCGGCGTTCACCGAGGTCGCCACCTGGTCCCAGGACACCTTTCCGCTGGTCGACCCGTCCCTGGTGATCGTGCGGGACCCCCGCTGATTGCGGACGCCCGGTTCCCCCGCGCGCGCCGGGGTAGAATAAGTAGTGCGCGGGGTATGGCGCCTGTTCGGCCCGCCTGTCACCACTGCGCAGAACTCAGCCTGCGCCACGTCCGTTGAGCAGGGAAGACCGTGTGGGAGCGGGGATGCCGGGAGGGACGCGTTCGTGAGGATCCGACGAATCCACCGCGCATTGAGGATGGCGCTCGCGGCCGTGCTAGTGGTCGCCGTGGCTCCGCTTGCTGCGCCGGTGCGTCCCGCGACCGCGCAGTTGTTCGGGATAAGCGAGCAGCAGGAGATCCAGATCGGCCGCGAGGTCGAGCGCCAGATGGCGCAAAAGCCCGGGTTCGTCAACGACCCGCGGCAGACTGAGTCCGTGACGACGCTCGGCCTCAAGCTCGCGCGCGCCTCCGAGCGGCCGAATCTGCCCTGGACGTATCACATCGTCAGAGACAATACCGTCAACTCGCTCGCGGCGCCCGGCGGATTCATCTTCGTGACACAGGGGATGATGCGCTTCGTCAAGTCCGAGGACGAGCTGGCGTTTGTGCTCGGGCACGAGACGACACACGTGGCACACCGCCACGCCGTCGACCTCGCGCAGCGGGACATGGAGCTGCAGCTCGGGGCGGTCATCGTAACGCAGATCCTCTTCGGCGGCAGCCTGGGCGCGTACGAGCTGACGCAGCTCGGTCGCGCCCTGGTCGACGCCAAGTACTCGCGCGACAAAGAGGCCGAGGCCGACCACTACGGCGTGATCTACATGCGAAAGGTGGGGTACAATCCGCTGGCCGCGCTGGCGTTTTTCCAGCGGCTCGCGGCCAGCGAGAAATCCCAGCCGAACGCGTTCCAGCACGCGTTCGAGGACCACCCGGACACCCCGGCCCGGATCGCCGCGATCCAGACCGAACTGCACCAGATGGGGTACGACGTCCCGCTCCCGGGGACGCCGCCCCCGACGTCGTCGGCCCCCGCGCGGACCGCCCCGCCCACGCCCCCAACGTCCGCGCCGGACATCTCCCGATCAACGCCGTCGGTGCCCGCGCCGCGGCCGCGCGACGCCCGCCCCTGAGCGACGCACGGAAACAGGTGGGGAGAGCCGATCCTCGAATGTTCCCCGGGTGGCGCCGACTCGACTGATCGATCCGTACGCGGTTCCCGGCGTGTTCCGTAAGGCCCAGCTGCACTGCCACACGACCAACTCCGACGGACAGTTCGCACCGCGCGCGCTCCTCGAACGGTACCGCGCGCGCGGATACACCGTCGTGGTCTTTACGGACCACGAGCGCGTGACCACGTGCGACGATTTGAACGACGGCATGTTTCTGGCCCTGCCCGGGGTCGAGACGACCGTGCCGCGGCCGTTCAAGCCCCTGGGGCCCCACATGGGGCGGCTGGGCGCCCCCGGCCCGCTGCGCGCAGGGGGCGCTCAGGCGTGTATCGACGCCACGGCGGCGGCCGGCGGCGTCGTGTCGCTGCACCACCCGTCGTGGACCGGCAACGGGTTTACCGGCCGGTGGTCGGTCGCCGAGATGGTCCGCCTCCGCGGATACCACCTGATCGAAATCAGCAACCATCACAGCCGGAGCGCGGAGGACGTCCGGCGGTGGACGGCGGTGCTCCGGCGCCGGGACGCCACCGCCCCCGTGGGCGCCGTCGCCGCGGATGATCTCCACCGGGAGCGGGATCTGGACACCGGGTGGGTGATGCTCAAGACAGCGACCGTTTCGGCCGGCGCGGTGCTCCAGGCGCTGCGCGGCCTCGCCTTGTACGCGTCGACGGGGCCCCAGGCGGAGTTCGGCGCGCGAGATGGCGCCGTCACCTGCGCCACGGACGCCGGGCGGATCCGGTTCCTCGACGCCGAGGATGCCGTGCGACACGACGCGGCGGGTCCCGAAGCGTCCTACGCACCCCGAGGCGACGAGGGGTTCGTCCGGGTCGAGTGCATGGGCCGCTCGGGCGCCGTCGCGTGGTCGCAGCCGTTCTGGCTCACGCAGAGCAACGGCGCCTGACCCGCCGCGGGTGCATTGATCTCGCGGGGTTGAATCGACCGCTCCGCTCGATGAACCGGCTCACGCACGGAAAGGGACCGGAGAGTTGAGCGGCGAACGCGACAGAAATGGCTGCTCCGTTCGTCGCCGGGACCGTGGCGGCAGGCGGGTGTGTCGATACTCCAGCGGGGAGGAACGTGATGCGGATCAACCGGAGGGGCTGGCTCGTTGCGGCGCTGGCCATCGTCCTGGGCGGCGTCACGGTGGCCCAAGGCCAGTCTCGAGTCACGATCACGTACTGGCAATACTACTTCGAGAGCAAGGTCAAGATCATGGATGCCCTGATTCCCCAGTTCGAGGCGAAGAACCCGGGCATCCACGTGGTCCAGGAGACGTTCCCCTACGACTCCTACAACCAGAAGGTCGCGAGCGCCGTGCCCGCCGGCCAGGGGCCGGACGTCGTGAACCTGTACTACGGCTGGCTCCCGCTCTACGTGGACAGCGGGTATCTGCAGGCCCTGCCGGGTAGCGCGTTCGCGACCGCCGAGATCGAGCGGGAGTTCGTTCCGATGATCAAGGCCGCGAAGTTCGACGGGCGGTACTGGGCCCTGCCCACCGCGGTCAGGACGCTCGCGCTGTTCTACGACAAGGACATGTTTCGTCAGGCCGGGATCGGCGGGGCGCCGGTCACGTGGGACGAGTTCGCGACCGACGCGCAGAAGCTGACGCAACGGGACGCCGGCGGACGCATCACCGTGGAGGGCTTCGGGATCGCGCCGAACGGGCAGGACCACCAGCTGCTGCGGGAGATTCTGTTCCGTCAGTGGGGCGCCGCGCCGTACAGTGCCGACAACCGGCACGTCGTCTACAACACCGCCCAAGGCGCTGCAGCGCTCGCGTGGTACACCGACCTCGTGACCAAGCAGAAAGTCGCCGTCATCGACTTCTTCCCCGGCGGCAACGGCTACCGCGACGCGTTCAACGCCGGCAAGGCCGGGATGATCGTGGACGGATCGTTCGCGATCGGCGCCATCCGGTCGGCCGCGAAATTCGACTGGGGCGTCGCCGTGCTGCCCAAGCGCACCGCCGGCGGGACCCCGGGGAACTTCGGGTCGTTCTGGGTCAACGGGCTGACGCGAAAGGCGAGCGGTCCGCGGCTCGCGGCGGCGGTGGCGTTCCTGAAATACTTGACGTCGACCGACGTGCAGCGGCTCTGGCTCACGCAGGTCGGGGAGATTCCGGCAAGTCAGGCACTCGCCGCCGACCCGAAGCTCGCGCAGGATCCGGTGTACGGCCCGTTCATCGCCAGCCTCACGTACGCGCACGCGACGTTCTTCGTCGACGAGACCGCGCAGCGCACGGTCCTGCTCGACGCGATCAACGAGGTGGTGCTGAACCACAAGGACCCCAAGGCGGCGCTCGACGAGGCCGCGGCCAAGGAGCAGAAGGTCCTCGACGAGTTCTGGGCCAAGCAGCCCCACAAGTAGGGAGGCGGTCGGGGGGCGGGGCGCAGGCGCCCGGACCCGGCCGATCGCGATCATGGCCGTCCAGCTGGGTCGGGCGCGTCGGCGCGGTTTCAGTCTCAGCGCCCGTCGGACGCTGTCGGCGTACACGTTTCTCGCGGTGCCGCTCGCGTTCTTCCTGACCATCCGCATCGCGCCCGCCGCCGGCGCCCTCGTGATCAGCCTGCACCGGTGGAACATCGTCGGGGCAGATCAGCCGTTCGTCGGCCTGGCGAACTTCCGCGAGATCTGGACGGACTCGTTGTTCTGGAAGGCGGCGGGCAACACTGTGAAGTACGCCGCCGTGGGGATCCCCGCGCAGTTGGCGCTGGGGTTTGCGGTCGCGCTGCTGCTCCGGCGGATCACGCGGCTCCGCGGGCTCTTCCGCACGATCTACTTCATTCCGTTCGTGACCCCGATCGTCGCAGCGGCGTGGGTGTGGCAGTGGATGTACTCCCCAAACTTCGGCCCGCTGGCGATGCTCACGAGCGCGCTCGGGCTGCCGGCGCCGGCGTTTCTGCGCACGCCGAACCAGGCGCTGTACGCGATCACGGCGCTCGTGGTGTGGGAGTACCTCGGGTTCCAGGTCGTGATCTTCTTGGCGGGCCTCGATGCGATCCCGCGCGTCTACTACGAGGCCGCCGCGGTGGACGGCGCGCAGGGGTGGCGGATGTTCCGGCACATCACCGTGCCGCTCCTCAACCCCACGCTCGTCTTCTCGGTCGTGTACGGGACGATCGTGTACCTGCAGCTATTTACGCAGGTGCTCAACATGACGTTCGGGGATCCCGGCGGCCCGCTCGGCAGCACCGATACGATCGTCCTGTACGTGTACATTCTCGGGTTTCAGCGGTTCCACATGGGCCAGGCTGCCGCGGCGACGGTCGTGCTGTTCGGCGTCCTCTTGCTCATCACGCTCGCACAACTCACCGGGTTGTCTCGGAAGGTGGAGTACTGATGGCGCGGACGCTCGAGTCCCGGGCGGCCGCTCCCGCGGCGGCGCACCGCGCATGGCTCCTCCGGCGCGGGTGGTGGAGCGCGGCGGCGTACGCGGCGCTGGCCGCCGGCAGCGTCCTCGTCGTGTACCCGTTCCTCTGGATGCTGGCGACCGCCCTCAAGACGCCGCGGGAGATCTTCGAGCTGCACTTCTGGCCCGTCGCGCCGACGCTCGACAACATCCGCGCGGTCCTGCTCGCGACACAGTTCCCGCGCTGGTTCGCGAACAGTCTCGGCGTGGCCGCCGTGACGACGGTAAGCGTGGCGTTCTTCGACTCACTGGTGGGGTACACGCTCGCGAAACTGCGGTTCCCCGGCCGGAACCTCATCTTCGTCGTCATCCTGAGCACGCTGATGATCCCGACGGAGATGCTGGTCATCCCGTGGTATACGATGAGCGCGCGGCTGGGGTGGATCGACACCTACTGGGGGATCCTGTTCCCCGGGGTCATGAGCGCGTTCGGCGTGTTCCTGATGCGCCAGTTCATGGCTGGGGTGCCGGACGAGCTGCTCGAGGCGGCGCGGATCGACGGCCTCTCCGAGTTCGGCTTGTTCACGCGGGTCGCCCTGCCGTTGGTGCGCCCCGCGCTCGCGGCCCTGTGCATCTTCACGTTCCTCGGCAACTGGAACGCGTTCCTCTGGCCGTTGATCGTGATCCAGACGCCCGCGATGCGGACGCTGCCCGTGGGGATTGCACTCTTCAGCGGCGAGGCGGGCTCGTCGTGGCATCTCATCATGGCCGCGTCGACGCTCGCCGTGCTTCCCGTGCTCGCCGTGTTCGCCCTGCTGCAGCGCCAGATCATCGAGGGCGTCGTGCTCACCGGGTTGCGGAATTGAGACGCGAGGTGATGGACAGATGACAGCGGACGTCCCGGTCCTCGATTTCCACGCGCACTTCCCGATCCGCGGCGGCGGCGACCGCGTGCGCGAGCAGTATGTCGCCCGACACGGCGAGGCGAAGTGGGCCGCGGTCACGGGGTGGCTGCGCGCCGACCAGGCGGGGTGGCGCCGGGCGTGGGGGTTTCCCGATCCAGAGCCGCCGGGGCCGGACGACGAAATGGCGGACCGGTGGGCGGACGAGGCGGCGCGCCACCGCCTCGTGCGGATCGTGTTCGTCACGGGCGGCGACAACGACCGTCTCGCGCACGCTGTGGCGCGGCATCCCGACAAGTTCGTCGGCTTCGCCCACCACGACCCGTTTCGACCGGATGCGGCGGCCGAGCTCGACCGCGCCGTCCGCACGCTGGGGCTGCGCGGGTACAAGCTCATCGCCCCGCTGCTCGACGGGCGGATCGACGACGAGCGGCTCTATCCGGTGTGGGACACGGCCGAGCGGCTCAGCATCCCCGTGCTGATCCACTTCGGTCCGCTCCGCTACCAGGGCATCGTGTCCCATCCCAACATGAGCCCGCTCGTGCTCCAGGAGGTCGCCCGCGCGTTCCCCGGCGTGCCGTTCGTGATCCCGCACTTCGGCTGCGGGTATCCGCGCGAGCTCCTGCACCTCGCCTGGGTGTGCGGAAACGTGCACGTGGACACGTCGGGCTCGAACGAGTGGATGCGGTGGATGCCGTACCCGCTGACGCTCGCGGGCCTGTTCCGGACGTTTCTCGAAACCGTCGGCCCGTCCCGCATCGTCTTCGGCACCGACTCGTCGTGGTTCCCGCGCGGGTTCGCGGCCCGCTACCTCGCGGACCAGATGCGCGCGTGTTACGAGATCGGATGCGCCGCCGACGCCGTGCGCGCGATCTTCGCCGGGAACGCCACCCGCCTGCTCGGGCTCACGCTGCCGGAAGCCAGCCCCCCCGTCGAGGGTGAGGGAGGGCGCTGACCGGCCGCGACGCGCGCCGATCGTGCCCGCGTCACGCCTCGAGGCGCACGCGCCACAAGTGCGTGACCTCGTCCTGCCCGCGGACCGCGTAGCCGCTCGCCGCGAGGATTTCGCCGTCGTTCTCCCCGGACGGGAGTGCGATGTTCGCGTACCCGAAGAGCCGGAGATGCCACGGATCCCGACGCCACCGGACGACCGCGTCCCAGTGGACGCCGTCGGCGCTTCCGTAGAGCACCGCGTCGCGGCCCGTGTTCACGCGGCTCGGCTCGACGCCGGTCGAGAAGAACAGCGCATTGCCCACCCGGCACCCGTGGAAGCTGGAGGCCGCGATCGGCGCCAGGCGCGTCGTCCCGCCCGTCCGCTCGAGGCGGTAGATGAAGTTCTGCTCCCATTCGGTGTCCGACGCGTAGTACACCGCGTCCGCGCGGGGCAGGAGCGCGACCGCTCTGGCCTGCTGCCCGCCGGCGAGCACCACCTCGACGGACGACCAGTCGGGTTTCGCCCGCAGGATCCGGCACTCGTCGCCGTCGTCGCCCGTCAGCACCCACAGGCATCCGGCGTGGACGTCGTACGTGATGCTGTGGACGTGTCGGATCGTGCCCGCAGGAAACGTGTACACGACCTGCCAGTTCTCGCCGTCGCGGGAGCCGAACACGCGCACGGCGTCGCGGTCGGGGTTAGGAAAGTACTCTCCCCAATACACCCACCCGTCCGGCGTGTCCGCGATTCCAAGCGGACGCCGCCCGCGCGGGACGGCCAGCACGGTGTGGAACCGCGGGGTGCCCGCGGGCTTGAGCGCGATCACCTTGGGGAACGACGCCACCAGGCCGCCGTTGTGGAGCCGCGCGAGGGCGTGGCAGCCGCCCCGGACGAGCCGGTCGCCCAGTCTCGTGCGGGAGGCCCAGCGGTGCAGCGGTCCCGGGTCGAATCCGCCCGCGGGCTCCCATCCGGACGTGCCCGCCGTCCACCGGACCACCTCGTAGCCGCGGGCGGCGTACAGGACGCCCGCGTGCCACCCGAGGACCCTCAGCCCGGGGAATCGAGCGAGCGGTTCGAGACGGACCGCCGGCACGGCGCTACTTGCGGATCACGTGGTCGCCGAGGACGAGCGCATCCATCCGCGTGCGCAGGAAGCACTCGATGGCCTCGTCGGGGGTGCACACGATCGGCTCGTTCTCGTTGAACGACGTGTTGAGGACCACGGGCACGTCCGTGATCTGCTCGAGCTCCCTAATCAGCCGCCAGTAGCGCGGGTTCGCGTCCCGGTCCACTGTCTGCAGGCGTCCGGTGCCGTCCACGTGCGTGACCGCAGGGATCACGGCACGCTTGTCCGGAAGGACGTTGTAGACCTTCACCATGAACGGGTCCGGATAGGTCTGATCGAAGTAGTCGCCCACCGCCTCAAGCGTCACCGAGGGGGCGAACGGGCGAAACGGCTCCCGGTGCTTGATGCGGGCGTTGAGGATGTCCTTCATGTCGGCGCGGCGGGGATCGGCGATGATGCTGCGGTTGCCCAGCGCCCGCGGTCCCCACTCCATCCGGCCCTGGAACCAGCCCACGACGTTGCCGTCGGCGACGAGGCGGGCCGTGCGGCGCGTCACCTCGACCTCGTCCAAGCGCTCGGACGCGAGCCCGTGGTGATCGAGCGCCCGGCGGATCTCGTCGGCGTCGTACGCCGGGCCGGTGTAGGCGGCGGTCATCACATAGCGCCTGGGCTGGCCCAAGAGCTGATGGTGGATGTAGTAGCACACGCCGAGCGCGGTGCCGGCGTCGTTTGCCGCCGGTTGGATGTAGATGTCCGTGAACGGCGTGTTGGGCAGGATCTTGCCGTTGAACGCGCTGTTCAGCGCGACGCCGCCAGCGAGACACAGCGCGGTCTCCCCGGTGTCCCGCTGGAGGCGCCGGACGAGCGCGAACTCCGCTTCTTCCAGCATCGCCTGGAGGGAGGCCGCGACGTCCTGGTGCTTCTCCGTGAGCGGCTCGCCGGGCTGGCGCGGGGGCCCGAACACCTCCACGAACTTCTCCGAGTACATCGTGCCGATCTCGGGCGAGCCCTCGTCGAACGTCATGGACGCGCCGGCGGCATGATGCACGAAGTAGTCGAGGTCCAGGTCGAACGTGCCGTCGCGATGGACGCGGACGATCTTGCGGAACGCGTCCAGGCGGACCGGACGGCCGTACGGCGCGAGGCCCATGACCTTGCCTTCGTCCCCGTACTTCGGGAAGCCGAGCCACTGGGAGGCCGCGGTGTACACGAAGCCGAGCGAGTGCGGGAAGTTGATCTCGCCGCGGACCTCGATCTGGCCGTCCCGGCCGACGCCCCACATCGTGCTGACGAAGTCGCCCATCCCGTCCACCGACAGTACAGCCGCCCGGTCAAACGGCGAGACGAAGAACGCGCTCGCCATGTGGGCGCGGTGGTGCTCGACGTTGTGGAACTCGGCGCGCAGGCGCTTCGCGTCCAGCCCGAAGGCCTCGCACAACGCCGCGTCGGGACGGCGCACCTGGGCGGCGTTGGCGAGCCGCTCGCGGATCATCGTGGCGCTCGGCCGCCGCCGCAGGGCGAACACGACCTTCTTCAGGAGGTTGGCGCTGGGATCGCGCGAGATGCCGACGTGGTCGAGCTCGTACGGCGTGATCCCGGCGGCCTCCAGGCAGTACGCGATCGCGAGCTTCGGGAACCCCGCCCAATACTTGATGCGGCGAAAGCGCTCCTCTTCCGCGGCCGCCAGGAGCTCGCCGTCGCGGATCAGGCAGGCCGACGCCCCGCCGTGGTATGCGTTGATGCCCAGGATGTACACGGAGTGTCCTCAGCCCCTGCGGCGCGCCCGGACGACGGGCCGGCGGGCGGGGCGCGCCCCCGTGTCCCGCAGCGCGTCTCTCAGGTGGACGGTCAGGATGTGGCCGATCGCGAGGTGCACGTCTTCCACCACCTCGTACTCCGAGCTCGGCACGACGACGGCGAGGTCCGCCAGCGTGCGGACCTCGCCCCCGGGACGGCCGACCAGCGCGATCACCGCCGCCCCCGCGGCGCGTGCGGCGCGGGCCGCGGCCACGATGTTGGGGGAGTTCCCGCTCACGGAGAACAACAGCGCGGCGTCCCCGGGCCGGGCGAGGGTGCTGATCTGCTCTGCGAACACGCACTCGTACCCGTGGTCGTTCGCCCACGCGGTCATCGTCGCCGTGTCACCGAGCGCCACGGTGCGGATCCGTTTCGCGCCGAGCCGCGGCGGGCGGCCGAGCGTGGATTTGCCGAGGTCCAGCGCGACGTGGCTCGCCGTGGCCGCGCTGCCGCCGTTGCCGGCGAGGAAGATCGTCCCCCCGGCGCGTGCGATCCGGTGGAGACGGTCCGCGACGGTCGCGATCTCCCCCGCGGGGACCGCTCCCAGGCACGCCCGGAGCCGCGCCGTGTAGGCGCGCGCGGTGCGGCGCGCGGCGTCACTCCTCGACATAGATGATCCGGCTCCCCTGCGGTTCGAACTGGAACGGGATCCGGCGCAGGTCCGGGAGCGCGTGCGTGATCGCGGCGTGGTCCTCGGGTGACGCGAACAGCAGCAGGAACCCCCCGCCGCCGGCCCCGAGCAGCTTGCCCCCGATCGCGCCGGCGGCGCGGGCGCGTACGTACCAGGCGTCGATCTCGGGCGAGGTGATGCCCGGGGCGAGCCCGCGTTTGAGCGCCCACCCGGCGTTCAGGATCTCGCCCACGGCGTCGAGGCGCTGCTCGAGGAGGGCGGCGCGCAACTCGAGGGCGAGGTCGCGGATCCTGACCGTGTCGGCGCGGGCCGACGCGTCCTCGCGGAGGCCGCGTGCCTGCTCGTCGAGGATCGCGTCGGCGTTGCGCGTGAGCCCGGTGTAGAGCAGCAGGAGGTGCGCGTGCAGCCGCGTGCGGAACTCGGCGTCGGTGACCACGGGCTCGACCTGGACGCCGTCCGCGCCGAACTGGATGAACTGCAGCCCGCCGTACGCCGCGATGTACTGATCCTGCTTCCCGATCGGCTTCGCGCACCGCTCCAGCTCGATCTCGCACGCCTCTTCCGCGAGCCGCTTCGCCCCGGCGTGCCGGCCGGTGTACGCGTGCAGCGCGTGGAGTAGCCCGACCGTGTACGTGCTGCTCGAGCCGAGGCCGGTCCCGCGCGAGGGAATGTCGGAGATCGACGTGATCTCGATCCCGCCGGTGACGCCGACGAGCCGTAGCGCTTCGCGGATCAGCTCGTGCCGCAGGTCGTCGACCCGATCCACCATCTCCGTGATGGAGTAGCTCGCGCGGATCCGGTCGTCGAATTTCCTGTTCACGGTGATGTAGATGTACTTGTTGATCGCCGTGGTGACGACCGCCCCGGGCTCGCAACGGTAGAATGCGGGGAGGTCGGAGCCGCCGCCGGCAAAGCTGATCCGCAGGGGAGTTCGCGAAATGATCACGCGCGTAAGGATTCGGGTCGGGCGAGCCAACTCCTCGCGCAACGGGGCGCGGCGCGCGGTGGGGTGGCTGCGCCCTCGAGTCCGCCATTCGGTCCCGTCGCTTGCCGCTTCAGCGACGCCTAGCGTATAATTTCAGGCGTGATGGCGCCTCGTGTTCCCTCCGCCGCGCCGGACCCGTTCCGCGCCGACACCGGCGGAGCCGCCCCCGTCGCTTCCGCGGAATTGGTGTTGGTGTCCAGCGGCCCCGGAGAGGTTTCGAACTGGGCCGTGCCGATGGCCCAGGCCGCCGCGGCGTGGGCCAAGGAGCGCGGGGTGCCGCTCGCGCTCTCGCTGATCCTGCCGCCGTGCCAGTTTGCCAGCGGACAGGAGATCCCGTACGCGCGCCGGCAGGGGCCGTTCGCGCGGATCCTCGGGCCGCGTGCGTGTCTGGCGGTGGTCGCCGGGATCCGGCGGCTGCCAGTCTCCGGCCCCGGGTGCGTGCTGCATCTCGGCGGCGACCTCTGGTATACGACGACGCTGGGACGGCGTCTCGGATTCCCCGCGTTCGCGTACGTGGAGACGGACCTGGTGCGCAGGCGGGCGCACCGGTTCCAGCGTATCTTCCTGCCGTCTCGAGACCTCGCGGAGGCGCTCTCGTCCGCGAGCGTGCCGCGGGATCGGATGGCCGTGGTCGGCGACCTGCGCGTGGATCACCTCGCATCGTACCGCGATCTCGCCGGCGGGCCCCGGCGGGGCACTCACGTGGCGCTGCTGCCGGGAAGCCGCGGCTGGATCGTGGAGGGCATGCTGCCGTTTCTGCTGGAGACCGCATCGGCGATGCGCGCGCAGCGCGGGGAGATCCGCTTCTCCGTGATCGCGTCGCCGTTTCTAGCACCGGAGGCACTGGCGCGGATGCTTGCGCCGCACCGCGCGCGCTTGGGGGCGCTCGAGATCGACGTCGTCCAGGACGACCGCCTGCGCGCCCTCGCCGGATGCGACCTCGCGATCACGCTACCGGGGACGAACACCGTAGAGCTGGCGATCCTCGGCGTGCCGATGCTCGTGACGCTGCCGCTCGACCGGCCGGGCCGCATCCGCACCGAGGGCATGAGCGAGTGGATCGGCCGGCTACCGGGGCTCGGCACCGCGGTCAAGACGGCGATGGCCTGGCGGTTTGCGCGCCGACGCCAGCTCGTCGCGTGGCCGAACCGCGAGGCCGGCCGTGAGGTGGTGCCCGAGATAGTCGGCCGCATCGCTCCCGCAGACGTGTCGCGCCGTGCGCTGGAATTGCTCGCGGACCGCACGCGTCTCGACCACACGGCCCGCGAGTTGCGCGCGCTGTACGCGACCCCGCCCGGGGTCGCGCAACGCATGCTCGAGGAGATGGCGCCCTTTCTCTCCGTGACCCCGGGCCGGCGCGCCGCGCTCGCGTGAAGCGGCTGCTCGTCGTCAGCAACGGCTACGGGGAGGACGTCGAGGTGGCGCAGGTGATTCGAGCGCTGCCGTCCGGCGTCGTCGAGGTGCTGGCGTATCCGCTCGTCGGTCTCGGGCACGCCTACCCCACCGGCGTCACGCTGCTCGATCCCCGCCGCGAGTTTCCGAGCGGCGGCTTCGGCGCGCGGGTGGGACCGGCGGCGCTGTGGGGGGACGTCCGACGAGGGTGGCTGCCGTTCTGGCGGGCGCAGCGCCAGACGCTGCGGGCGCAGCGCGGCCGGGCAACCCTCACCGTTGCGGCGGGAGACGTGTACTGCCTGTGGATGGCCGCCGCGGCCGGCGGTCCGGTCGTGCACCTCGCGCTGCCTCGGTCCGAGTACATCGGCCCGCACTCGCCGCTCGAGTTGTGGATCATGCGGCGGGCCGCGTCGCGCGTCTTCACGCGGGACGAAGTGACGGCCGTGGCGTTGCGGCGGCGCGGGATCCCCGCCGAGTACCGCGGCTTCACGCTGATGGACACCCTGGCCCCGACCGGAGAGACGTTTGGGATCCCGGCCGGCCGGCCGGTACTGACGCTCTTGCCCGGCAGCAAGCCGGCGGCGTTCGACAACCTGCTCCTGCTGTTGCGCGCGGCGGAACTGGTCTCGCCGGGAGACGGCGAGCGCCCCGCGGTGCTCGTGGCGTGGCCTCCCAACCTGTCCCGAGACCGGCTCCGGCACTCCGTGGACACCGCGGGCGCGCACTGGGACGACCCCGACCGGTTCCGGTGCCGCGGGCTCGACGTGCGGGTCACGAGCGACCGGTTCGCCGACGCGCTCGCGCGCGCGACGGTCGTGCTGGGCATGGCGGGCGCGGCGCACGAGCAGGCGGCCGGGCTCGGCAAGCCCGTGGTGGCGTTCCCGGGGACGGGACCGCAGTTCACGGCGCGGTTTCTCCGAGAGCAGCAGCGGTTGCTTGGAGACGCGTTGGTGGTCGCCCGAACGGCGGAGGAGGGGGCCGCCGAGGTGTCGGCGTTGCTGCGCGACGAGCGAGAGCGAGAGCGCCGCGGCCGCGTCGGCCGCGAGCGCCAGGGCGGCCCGGGCGGCTCGGCGGCGATCGCGCAGTATCTTCTCGAAAGACTGGGCGCGTGACGGTCCTCCGGTCACCGCGGAGCGCGTCGTGAGGGACCCCGGAGCCTCCGAGGCCGGGCGACCCGGCCGACCGACCGGGGCTCGCGACGGGCTGTGGACCGCGGCGCTTCTGGCCGGCGCCGCCGTCCTGACGTTCTACCGGCTCGGCGCCGGATCTCTGTGGGACCAGGACGAGACGAAATACGCGCAGGTCGCCCGGGAGATCCTCGAGCGCGGCGACTGGGTCACGTTGTCCGTAAACCACGTTCCGTGGTACGTGCACCCGCCGTTCTACATGTGGTTGACCGCGCTCACCGGACGCGTCGCCGGCTTCAGCGAGCTTACCGTTCGGTTCTGGTCCGGCGCCTTCAGCGTCGTCGCCGTGTATGCCACGGTCCTGATCGGGCGCGACCTGTTCGGCCCGCGGGTCGGGTTGCTCGCCGGCGCGATGTTGGCGGTCACGTTTCATTTCCTCGTGCAATCGCGCCTCGCGGTGTTCGATACCGTGTTGCTCGCCTGGATGTTGCTCGGCGTGCATGCGTTCCTTCGGGCGTACCGGCGCGGCGGGCGCGCGGACTGGCTGCGTTTCTTCCTGTACTGCGGGCTCGCCACCCTGACCAAGGGGCCGATCGGCCTGATCCTGCCCGGGATGGTCGCGGCCGCGTTCGTCACGGTTCGAGGCGCCTGGCACCGGTGGCGCGAGGTGCCCTGGGCGCTCGGGCTCGCGGTATACGCCGTGATCGGGCTGTCGTGGTACGGTGCGGAGACGTGGCTCCACGGCCGGGCGTTCGTGGCGACCGTGTTCGGGTACTATGGCGTCGGGCGGTTCTTTGGTGTCGTGGAGAATCAGGCCGGCCCGTGGTACTACTACGTGCCGATTCTGTTGATCGGAGCGTTTCCCTGGACGGCGTTCTGGCCGGCGGCCGCGGCGTTTCACGGGCGCCGGCTGCGTGACGACGGGAGCCTGTTCGTCGTGCTGTGGTGCGTGCTCACGTTTGCGTTCTACACTGCAGCGGGGACGAAGCTGCCGAACTACGTCCTGCCGATCTATCCGCTGGCGGCCGTGGGGGTGGCGGCGTGGTGGGAGGCGTCCCTGCCGGCGCGGTGGCTGGGGTGGGAGGGTGCGATCTCCCTTGGCTTCCTCGTGGTGCTGCTGGGCGCGCTGTTCTGGGGGATCGGCGGCTATCTTGCCCAGCTCTATCCCGCGCGGTTTCACGCGCTCGGTCACCTGCTCGTCGCCCCCGCGGTCGCGCTCGCGGCCGGGGTCGCGCTGGTCCTGGTGCTGACGGTGACGGGAGCCCGGCTTGCCGCCCTGCTGGCGATGTGCGCGGCGATGGCCGCGACGTGGCTCAGCGTCGTGACGTGGGTCGTGCCCGTCGTCGAGGCGGAGAAGCCGATGAAGCCGCTCGCGCTCGAGATTCATGCCGCGCTTCGCCCCGGCGACCGCATCGTCGGCTACCGGTTCGACATCTACTCATCGCTCATCTACTATACCGACCACCACGTCGACTGGATCGACGATCCGGCGGCCCTGCGCGCGGCCGTGTGCGCGCCCGGCCGGGTGTTCGTCGTGAGCCACCTAGATGATCTGGCGCGGGTGCGGCTGCCCCCGGTCGTGTCGAGGTTCGCAGCGCGGGGGGGCGTCGTCGCCGTGGTGAAGCCGGCCGCGGCCCGGTGCGCCCCGTAGGGACGCGGCGGCGGGAGTTCCGTCGGCCCGGCGCCCGAGGGGACCCCGCACCGGTTTGACACCGCGTGTGTGGCATCGTATCGTCGTAGGCGCGCATCGCCGGCGGCGTGTCCGGGCGCGCTCGGCCGGCGATGGGAAGGCATACCAGTCGCGTCGGTGTGGTAGGCTTCGGGGGACGGCAGACAGGGGAGACGGGTTGCTCATGAAGATCCTCGTCACAGGCGGCGCGGGGTTCATCGGGTCGACGCTCAACGAGCGCCTGCTGGCGCTCGGCCACGAGGTCACGTGCCTGGACAATTTCGACGGACACTACGATGCGAGGATCAAGCGGCACAACGTGGCGTCCGCGGCGCGGTCGCCGCGCTTTCGCCTGGTCGAGGGCGACATCGGGGACGCCGCGCTGGTCGACCGGCTCTTGCTCGAGCGGGTGGACAGCGTGGTGCACCTGGCGGCCCGGCCGGGCGTGCGCCCCTCGATTGCGGATCCCGCCGCGTACGAGCGCGTCAACGTGCTCGGCACGATCACGCTGCTCGAGGCGTGCCGGCGTCACCCGGTGCGTCACTTCGTGTTCGCGTCGTCGTCGTCGGTGTACGGCCTCTCGCGCGACATCCCGTTTCACGAGGAGACGAGCCGCCTGCTGCCCGCATCGCCGTACGGCGTCACGAAGCTGGCGGGCGAGTACTTCTGCCGCGCGTACCAGCACCTCCACGCGATCCCGATCACGTGTCTGCGGTTTTTCACGGTGTACGGTCCCCGCCAGCGCCCCGACATGGCGATTCACCGCTTCGTGCGCCTGATCGAGGAAGGGAAGCCCATCCCCGTGTACGGGGACGGCACCGCGCGGCGAGACTTTACGTACGTCGACGACGTCGTGGACGGGGTGGTGCGGGCGATCGAGCGCCCGCAGGGGTTCAAGATCTACAATCTGGGAACGCACGATACCATCATGTTGCGCGATCTGGTCGCGGTGATCGAGCGCGCCCTCGGCAAGACGGCCGCGATTTCACGGCAGCCCGACCAGCCGGGAGACGTCCCGATCACCTACGCGGACGTGAGCGAGGCCGGACGCGACCTCGGGTACGCGCCGTCCACCCGCATCGAGGCCGGCGTCGCGCGGTTCGTGGAGTGGTTCCGGACGTCGCGGGCGGTCGTCGCCTCGCCGGACGATTCGGCCGGCAGCACCTAGCCGGGCGTACACTCATCCCGACGCTCCGCGCATGACGACGGAGAACGCGCGCGACGAGCAACCGCTGGGCGCGGGACAGCTCTCGCCCGTCGTTCGTGTTGGGGACACCGTCCGACGTCCCACCGGTCCGTGGACCCCCGCGGTCCACGCGCTCCTCGCGCACCTGGAGCGGGCCGGCTACCCCGGTGCGCCGCGGCCCCTCGGCATCGATGACCGCCAGCGCGAGATTCTGTCGTTCGTCCCCGGTGAGGTTCCCGCCCCGGACACCCCACCGCCGTATGTCTGGGCCGAATCTGCGCTGACCGGGGTGGCGCGGTTGCTGCGACGGTACCACGACGTCGTTGCCGACTTTGTTCCTCCCCGCGGCGCCGCGTGGCAGACGGACGACGCGTCGGAGCAGGAGCGCGAGATCATCTGTCACAACGACGTCGCGCCGTGGAACACCGGGTTCCTGGATGGGGTCCCGAGCGCGTTCATCGACTGGGACTTGGCCGGACCCGGGCGGCGGCTCTGGGACGTCGCGTACGCGCTGTGGCACTTCGTTCCGCTGTACGCCGAAGAGAAGTGCGCCCGCCTGGGGTGCGACCCCTCCGTGGACGAACGGGCCCGGCGCGCACGGGGCTTTTGCGACGCGTACCGGCTTCCCGCACGCGCCGATCTGATCGACGCGGTGCTCCAACGACAGTGGCGCGCCCGTGAGCGCATCCGCACGCGGGCCGAGCGCGGGGCCCCGGCGTTCGTCGGGCTGTGGCGCCGAGGCGTCGCGGCGGGCATTCTCGACGACCTCGCGTTCGTGAGACGCAACGCCGAGGCGCTGGCCCGCTATGTGAGCCACGCCGGTGGCCGGTAGCGAGTCCCTCCGTCAGGCACCGGACGGACTAGCGAGCAGCGGCCGTTCCGCCGGACACCGCGCGTCCCGACAATCCGCACCCGGCCATGAGCACCACGGCGGCGGAGTAGTCGGTCGCCGTGGTCCCGTTCCACACCGAGTCCGCCCAGCTCCTGAAGTCCCCCAATGTGTCGCCCCGGCGGTCCAGACATTGGAACGTCGACAGCGTGACCTGGGTGTTGATCGCGCCGCCCTGGGCCGCGCGCGCAAACAGCGAGACGGTGTCGTAGACGCCGGCGGCGTACCCGTTCCGAAACGTGTCGTTGTCGTGGCGGACGTCTGAGATTCCCTCGAAGTACGCGCCCGGCGACGCGACGGCCGCTACGGCGGACCCGACAAGAAAGGACAGCACGCATCCTACGATCAGCTTCCGCATGATCATCCCCCCAACTCCGTCTGCCCGACCATTGTGCCCACGGGCATAGCGAAGCAGACGGCGGGTCCGGCGGCGCCGAGGTGGCAGGGTTTGTCCGCGGTCCTTCCCCAAGAATTGGAGTGCCAATTCGAGGGAATCGACGCCGGCTCTCAGAGAATCAATGCGTACCAGGGTAGCCTCAACACTGCCTGCTTCATCACTTTGCCCTTCGCTCCCGCTGGAACCGAACCAGGGCGTCTAGTTGCCGTGCTGTGTACGACGGCAATGGCACCCTCCGATGCTGCTTGCTCCGCAACACCCGCAGGACCCGCTTCACCTCATCGGGCGTCGCGGTGTAGCCGTAGCGCTTCAGGAATCCTCGCGTGTTGTCGACCACGTTCTCCACCGTGGGGATCATCGCCAGCGGGATCGCTTCCTCGATCTGCGTACGCGTTGCCGGTCTGAGCCTTCCCATCCCCGCCCCCCTCCGAAGCAGAAATGTTCGGGACGTCAAGATTTGGACCGCTTCGCCTTGGCCCACCGGACCTGAACCGCCTTGCGTGCTGCCTCCGACCGCTGCGCCTTGGACAGCCCCTTCCAGCGCGCCTTGGCGCCGAGCCGGGCGATCTGCCGGCGTTCCTCGGGCGTCATTTTGACCAACCGCGCTTTGCCGCCGAGCTTACCGCGTTCACTGCGCGGCATGGACCGGATTCGTCTCATGGAGTCAGTATAACCTGCTTAGAACGTATTGACAATTGGTGTGTTTAGCACGTATGTTTTGAATAGCACGTATGCGTATTCGGAGGATCGGTCAATGCGCGCCGCGATCTACGCTCAAGTCAGTACCAGTGACAAAGAACAGAACCCCGATACCCAACTACTCGCGCTCCGGGAGTTCATCGGAGCCCAGGGGCGGGCGCCGGCAGGGGCGTACGTCGATTGTGCGAGTGCCGACGACCTGCGCGGCCGGTGGCCCGGCGCCGCCTCCTCCTAAATGAGTCGTCTGAGCGTAGGGTCGACGTCGTGATCGTCTGGAAGCTGGACTGGGTGTTTCGGTCCGTCGCCCACGCCACCAGCACCCGCGAGCAACCGCTCCGGTGGGGCGTTGGCCTCAGAAACTACTCCGAGCCCTGGCTCGACACGTCCGGGTCGTATCCGGTCGGGGATCTCCTGTTCAACATCCTAGCTTCGCGCGGTTCGAACGGTCATTGATCGCAGAGTGGGTCCGGGCAGGGATGGATCGCGCCAGGAAGTAGGGCAAACACATCGGCCGGCCACGGCGCTCAACGGGAACTTCGAGGTGCTCCGACCGGCGATCGAGGCGGGCACGCTTAGCCGACGCCAGGCGGCCAAGCAGTTAGGGGTGAACGTTGCGATGGTGTCTGAGATACGGGCGGACACGACCATACGTTCGCGTCGAGTCGGGCTTATTTGTAAGCATATCAATACATGCGGCTGAGTGACATCCGGTGTGCAACCGATTTCCCAGCAAGTCGCGGGGCGGTACACTAGTCTTGCGGGATTCTAGAATCGGGGGGTGTGCTATGCACACATCTCCGCTTTGCGATAGTTTGGAACCCTCGGGTTTCCACTGCCATGTCAGCCCACTCGACGATGCAACGATCGTCACCGTCGTAGGCGAACTTGACGGGGCGACGGCTGATGTATTCGCGGAGGCGTTGGCGTATGCGATGACGTATGGCCTGCCAATCGTGTTGGAGTGCTCACATCTGACTTATGTCGACTCATTCGGCTTTCGCCCACTGCTTGACTATCGTCATCGTTTGCCGCTCATCACTCTCGCCGGTGTGGATCGGGTTGCGCGAAATGTCCTGGAAACCTTGAACCTTCAGACGGTGTTTCCGATATACGATAGGCTTGATGCGATCACTCCCGACCACCCATCACCCCCACGCTTCCCCTCTCGAAGCGCATACGCCAGCCGTCCGAAACCAACGATGCACTTTCGAACACATCGAAGGTCGCAAGCGAGGACGCACAGTTCCCGCAGTGCAGCGTAAACTGCGAACACGTTCGCGCCGCGCATCCCCCCACACAGACGCTTCCAGCGAGTCT
>DASQGM010000427.1:0-3911 GCA_035632615.1 bacterium
CTCACAGGTGAGTTCTGTGCCGTGACCGACAAACTCCCCGACGCCCACGCGGACATCAGCACGCACTCTCTCCACGTGCCAGTCGTACCTCGTCGGCGTGTTGTCGGTTGGGACGATGTTGACGCTGTAGCGCCAACGCCCTTGAACCTCCGGGGCAGCCCCGAGGCACTCGTCTTGTGGGGTTGCCATGCCGCCGCCTCCTTCTTCCCGCGCCGTCTTCATGTCGTCAACTCTAGCAGGCTCCCGGCGGGATTGGAAGCGACGATCTCCCGTTCTTCATTTACGAGACCGGGAAGCAGCGGCTCTTAGTTGGTTTGAGCCCGTTTGTATCCGAACCAACGAGGGGTCTGCTGCCTTCGTTGGTCGAACTCCGGCCCATGGAATGGTGAGGGGAGGGGGCACAGTGAAAAACGATCAGTCAGCAAAGCAGCAGACGGGGGTGCGCAAACCCTTGCAGGACAAGGCTTCTAGCGAGGTAACTTCGCTGCTTCCTTCTAAGCAGCGGGTCGGGAGTTCAAATCTCCCCGGGCGCTCCAAGCGTTATACGGCAGGGGTTTCAGCCGCTGACCGAGGCCGAATATGGCCTCAAAAAGCAGCGGAACAAGACGAATACCGTCGCCGCCAACGACGGGGTCGTTGAGGGAACGCTAGGGGACCGGCGGAGCGGGGGAACTCCATCAGCCGATGCCCGGGCTGAGTGACGGTCGAAGCAGCCTGACAATCTACCCAAGAGACCTGGCCGCCTCCCCCGGCCAGTTTTTCACGGGAGAACACGTCAATACGCGCCGCGGTCTGGACGCCAGTGTCGATCCGGGACCGGGTGCCGGCGTGCTCCATCTTGCGCACGCGGTTTTGCCAATCGCCATTTTCAGCGCGCGAGGCACGTCCTCCCGGAGGGCCGCACCGTCCGTGCCGCCCCCCCGGGTTGGAAGCGCCCCACGGCAAGGGAATCTCGCGTCGCCCATCGTATCTTCTATCGCTTCCACCTGAGACGACCCGCGAGGGAGGACCGTACATGTTGAAGCGACTGTTTATCCCGACGCTGCTGGTTGCCCTCGTCGTCCCGGCGGCGTGGGGCGCCGCCGCGCAGCCGGTCAAGGTAGGCCTAGCGGTGGGCATCACCGGCGACATCGCCGTGTACGGAGAGCCCATCCGGAACGGGCTCCAGCTAGCCTTCAAGCAGATCAACGACAAGGGGCTGGTTCACGTCGACCCCATCCTCGACGACACCGGGGGAGGACGGGACGGCGCGATCAACGTCTTCCAGAAGTTCATCGAGCGCGACCAGGTGGCGGCGATCATCGGCCCCGTGCTGAGCTCCCAGGCGTTCGCGTCTGATCCGCTCGCGGTCAAGGCGGGGGTCCCGGTCGTCGGCGTGAGCAACACCGCGGCGGGGATCCCGCAGATCGGCCCCACGGTGTTCCGGGTGTCCGCGCCCGAGGTGGTGCAGATCCCCAAGTCCATCGCGGTGGCCAAGAAGATCCTGCACCTCACCCGGGTCGTCGTCATGTACGACAACGCGGACGACTTCACGATCTCGGGCTACAAGACGTTCGTCGAGGAGCTCAAGAAGAACGACGTTCAGATCGCGGACACGATCACCTTCGCGCGGGGGGACGCCGATTTCTCAGCGCAGCTCACGCGGGCGAAAGCCGCGTCCCCCCAGGCGATCGTCGTGAGCGCGTTGGCTCGGGAGGGCACGCTGCTCCTGATCCAGGGCCGCAACCTCGGGATCACCGTGCCGTTCATCGGCGGCAACGGTTTCAACGACACCAACATCATCAAGCGCGCCGGGGCGGCGGCGGAGGGCCTGATCGTCGGTACGGCGTGGGTGCCGAGCGCGCCGTCCGCGGCGAACCTGACCTTCTACGACGCGTACCGGCAAGCGTACAAGCAGGAGCCCAACCAGTTCGCCGCGCAGGCGTACACCGGCGCCCAGGTCGTCGCCGAGGCGATCCGCCGGGCCGGCGTGACGGGGACCGCGCCGATTCGGGCTCAGCGCGACAAGATCGTCGCCGCGCTCTACACGATCAAGAACTTCGAGACGCCGCTCGGCAAGATCGGCATCACCAAGGAGCGGGACGTGGATCAGCCCCGCACGTACGTCGCGGTGGTCCGAAACGGCCGGTTCGTTGAGCTCGAAGCCCCGTAGACACAGGACGCGGGGCCGGGTCCGTCCAGCCCCGCGCGCGGCCGGCCCGTGACCGTCTTCCTGCAACAGCTCGTCAACGGTATTTCGCTCGGCTCGGTCTACGCGCTGTTCGCCGTCGGCTTCACTCTCGTCTTCGGCGTCCTCGAGATCATCAACCTTGCGCACCCCGCGATTCTCGCGATCGGCGCGCTTGCGGCCTACACGCTGCTCGCGAACCTCGGCGTTGGGCTGCCGCTGGCGGTCGCGGGCACGCTCGTCGTCACCGGGCTGCTTGGGGTCGTGCTCGATGCGGTGGCGTTCCGCCCGCTGCGTGCGCGGCGCGCCGGGCCGCTGGCGTCGTTGATCACCTCGATCGGCGCCGCGCTCATCCTGGTTAACCTCGCCCAGCGGCTCTGGGGCACGGAGCCGCTCGGCTACCCGCCCGGCGCCGTCCCGCTCCGTTTCTTCAGTGTGGGCGGCGTCACGATCAGCCTGTTGCAGGTCGTGATCCTGGCGACGGTCGTCGTGCTGGTCGTCGCCCTGCGGCTGCTGCTGATGCGGACGCGGGTCGGGATCGCGATCCGCGCCGTCGCCGAGAACCCGGTGACGGCGAGCCTGCTCGGCGTGCCGCTCAACCGCGTCGTGGCGTTCACGTTCTTCCTGAGCTCCGCGCTGGGCGGGGTGGCGGGCCTCCTCGTGGGGATGCTGTTCCAGGGGAGCGTCTCGCCGTTCATGGGTGACACGTACGGTCTGAAGGGCCTGGCGGCGATCATCCTGGGCGGCATGGGCGACCTCACCGGGGCGATGCTCGGGGGCCTTGCGATCGGAGTCGGCGAGGTCATGATCGTCCAGTACCTGAGCAGCAGCTACCGTGATGCTGTGGCGTTCGGTCTCCTGTTCGTCGTGCTCGTCGTCCGGCCAACCGGGCTCCTCGGACAGCAGCGGAGCCGTGAAGCGTAGCCCGGACGGGCGCGCCCCGGAGGCGCCGTGAACGCCCTGGCTGCGTTCTACGCCGGCTACAGCTCGCTGGTTCTGTTCGCGGGCGTCGCCGCACTGCTCGCGCTGTCGGTCTACGGTACGCTGATGGCCGGCCAGCTGTCGCTCGGCAATGCCGCGCTCGCGGCGATCGGGGGTTACACCGCCGCGATCCTGACCCGCGATCTCCACGTTGCGCTTTGGCCGGCCGTACTCGCCGGGGCGGCGGTCGCGACCGCGGTCGCGGTGGTGATCGGCATCCCCTCGCTGCGCCTCCGCGGGATCTACCTGGCGCTCGCGACCCTGGCGTTCGGCGAGGTCGTGCGCGCCGCCGCGCTCAACCTCAAGATCACGGGCGGCGCCCTGGGGTTGATCGGCATTCCCGCGCTGGCGGGATTCTGGCAGGTGTACGGAGCCCTCGTCGCGGCGGCGTTCTTCTTCTATCGTCTGGAGCGCTCGCGCGTCGGCCGGGCGTTCGCGGCGATTCGCGAGGACGAGGCGGCCGCGCAGGCGATGGGCATCAAGGTGACCCACTACAAGGTGCTCGCGTTCGCGATCGCGGGCTGCCTCGCCGGCGTCGCCGGCGGGCTCTCGGTCCACTTTACGTATGTCATCACCCCGTCGCAAGCGAGCTTTACCGAGGCGGTGAACATCCTGACGTTCGCGATCGTCGGCGGCACGTCCACGTTTGCGGGGCCGATCGCCGGCGGTATCCTGCTGACCGTCCTCCCGGAGTCGCTGCGGGTCCTCCGCGACTACCGGCTGCTGCTCGACGGCGCGATCCTGATGGTGGTCACGATCTACT
>DASQGM010000428.1:0-7973 GCA_035632615.1 bacterium
TCCGGTTGGACCGTGGGCGCCCACGCGGGCACCGCGCGCCCGCCCGGACCCGCTGAGGGCCCGCGCGGGGTCCGGGAGGAGCCGGTTTCTCCCGTCGGGAACTCCGCCGGCACGACGCGGGGGGCGGCCGGATGCAGAAGGAAGTTGCGGGCGCGTGGTCCGACCGGAACGCGCCCTACATCTTGATCGCTCCCACCCTCCTCGGCGTCTTGGTCGTCGACGTCTATCCCCTGATCTTCAACGCCGCGATCAGCCTGCAAGAGCGAAAGATCAGCACCGCGCACCCGATGTTCGTCGGCCTCCGGAACTACGCCGCGACGCTCCGCGATCCCGAGATGCTGCACTCCCTGTGGGTCTCGGTGGTCTTTACGGTCGTCTCCGTGGCCGCGTCCTACGTCATCGGGCTTGCGCTCGCCCTGCTCCTCAGCCGGCCGATGTGGGGGCGCGGCGTGCTGCGCTCGATCTTCATCGTGCCGTGGGCGATGCCGGCGTTCGTGGCCGCGCTGGTGTGGGGCTGGATGTACAACGACCAGTTCGGGATCCTCAGCGCGCTCGCCAAGGACGTCGGCATCCGGCACCCGCCGGTGCTGCTGAGCGCCCAGTACGCGCTGGCGTCGCTCACGGCGGTGATGATCTGGAAGAGCTTCCCGTTTCAGTTCGTGGTGCTCCTGGCCGGCCTCTCCGCGATCGACCCCGAGATCGCGCACGCCGCGGAGGTGGACGGCGCGACGCCGTGGCAGCGGTTCTGGCTGGTCACGTTCCCGCTGCTGCGTCCGGTCTCGATGGTCGCGGTGCTGCTCGCCGCGATCAACGCGTTTCAGTACTTTCCGATCCCCTGGATTCTGACGCAGGGCGGCCCGGCGAACGCCACCAACGTCGTGCCGATCGCCGTGTACAATACCGCGTTCCTGGCCGGCGACTTCGGCGCGGCGGCCGCCGTCGCCACGCTGATGTTTCTCTTCATCTTGGTGATGGGCGCGGTCTACGTGCTCCAGTACATTCGCGAGGTGCAGTCGATTGGCTAGCGCCCGCGCCCGGCGCACGCTGGCCGATGGCGCCGCGTTCTGTGCCGTTGCCGCGTTCGTGGTGGTCGCGCTGTTCCCGTTCTACTGGATGCTCCGGACGGCGTTCACCCCGCGCACCACGGCGTATTCGCTCCATCCGTCCGTGTGGCCGGGCGCGATCACCGCGGAGAACTTCGCGCGGGTGATGACGTCCCCGACGATCCCGTTCGGACTCTACTTCAAGAACAGCCTGATCGTGTCGGTCGCCACGACCGTGCTGGTGCTCGTCGCGGGCTCGTGGGGTGCGTACGCGCTCGCCCGCATGGATTTTCGCGGGAAGAACGCGTTTGGCATCGCGCTGCTGGTCATCCAGATGTTTCCGCCGGTCGTGCTGATCATCCCGTTGTTCATCGTGATGGCCCGGCTGCACCTCGTGGACACCTACTTCGGGCTGGTGCTCGCGCTCGTTACGCTCAACCTGCCGTTCGTGACGTGGCTGCTCCGGGGCTACTTTCTCAGCCTGCCGAAGGAACTGGAGGACGCCGCCCGAATCGACGGGTGCGGGCGGTTCGGCGTGCTCTTCCGGATCGCGCTGCCGCTCGCCGCGCCGGGCGTGGCCGCGGTGGCGACGCTCTCGATGGTCAACTCGTGGAACGACTTCCTATATGCGTTCGTGCTCATCAACAACGACGCGCGGAAGGTGCTGGCGACGGGGCTCGCGGCGTACGGGCAGTCGAACAACGACTACACCGCGCTGTTCGCGATGGCGACCCTCACCACCGTGCCGATCGTCGCGCTGTTCATGCTGTTCCAGCGGTACCTGGTCGGCGGGCTCGCCGCCGGCTCGGTGAAGGGCTGAACGCGAACCTGATCGATCCGGAAGACGGGAGGGGAGTCGATGTCGAGAACGTCTCGGTCACGGCGTGCGTTCCTCAAGGACTCGATCGCGTGGGGCCTGCTCGGCCCCGCGGCTCTCGGGGTGGCGGGTGCGGGGGCGGACGGGCTCGCGCCGGCGCGCGCCTCGGCCGCCGACGCGATCCGGGGCACGGTCAACTTCTGGAGCCGGGAGAACTTCAACAACGGCGCCCGCGAGCCGCTGCTCAAGGACCACGCGGCCGCGTTTGACAAGGCCCATCCCGGGACCACCACCAACGTGCAGTTCATGGTGTTCCAGGAGTCGATCGCCAAGACCCAGGCGGCGCTCGCCGCGGGCTCCCCGCCGGAGGTGGGGGAGCAGGGACCCGACGTCGGCACCCAGTTCGCCGCGGGGGGCGCGCTGCTGGACCTGACGCAGGTCGCCCGCGCGCTCCAACCGGACCTGGTGCCGCTGCAACGCGACGCGTACGTCACCTGGCAAGGGAAAGTGTACGGCATCCCGTGGTACAGTGAGACGCGCGTCCTCTTCTACCACAAGGACCTGCTGGACAAGGCGGGCGTCAAGCCGCCGACGACCTGGGCCGAGTGGATGGACGCCGCGCGCAAGTTGACGAGCGGCGACCAGTACGGGCTCGGGCTCGCGGTCGAAGGCACGTGGCCCGGGCAGATGTGGATCCCGCTCGGCGTCTCGAACGGCGGGCGCGTCATCGACAAGACGGGCAAGATCGTCTCGGACGGACCGCAGATGCGCGAGGCGCTGCAGTTCGTCACGGACTTGGTCAAGAACAAGGTCGTGCCGGCGGCGACGCCGACCTACAAGAACAACGACGTGGTGCAGCTCTTCCTGCTGAAGAAGGTCGCGATGATGTGGTACAACGGCGACCTGCTGCAATCGATCGAGCAGACCAACCGCGATCTCCGCCGGACGGTCGGCGCGGTCCTGACCCCCGTCAACAAGCCGGGCCAGACGAGCCGGTCGTTCCTGGGCGGGTTCGGCTTGTTTGTCTTCGCCAAGTCGGCGAACCCGGCCGGGGGCCTGGCGCTCCTCAACTGGATGTACGACAAAGGGTGGTATACGCAGTACGTGGCCTCGACCAGCGCGTCGGCGCTGCCCTTGGTCAAGGCGACCGCGAACGCGGACTTCTACCGCCAGGACGAGCTGCTGCGGACGCTCGTCGCCCAGCTCAGCACCGCGATCCGCTACGGCGGACCGGACTACGGCAACACGCCGTGGACCGGCGAGGCGGAGGGAAAGCTGCTGTTCAGCCAGCCGGTCGTGGACGTGATCAACGGCAAGAAGTCCGTGGACCAGGCGCTCACGGACATGACCGGTGCCCTCAAGGCGCTGGCGAAGCAGTAGCATCGGGCGAGGCGGTCCGGGCGGCGGGACGCGGACGTCTTGCGGCCCCGCCCGAGCGCGACGCGACACGGGGAGGCTGGCGAACGTGGGCGAGGCTCGGGCGACCGTCGACTTCGGCCGGAGCGCGGGCGCGCTCAGGCCGATCTGGCGCAGCATCGGCTACGATGAGATCAACTGGACGTACACGCCGCGGGGGCACGCCCTCTACGACACCCTGGAGCAGGTCTTCGGCGGGCCTCTCGCGGTCCGGAACCACAACGCGCTCACGAGCGGCAACGGGCTGAGCGGGCCGGCCTGGGGGTCGACCAACCTCTACCACGAGCGCCAGGACGGCAGCATGGCCCTCGACTGGCGCTGGGCCGACCAGATCTACGACGTGTTCGCCGAGCATGGGTGCGAGCCGATCATCGAGCTCGGCTTCATGCCGCGCGACCTGTCCGCGCAACCGTCCGCCGCGGTCGGCTTCCGCCAGGGGCACGACGTGGGGCACGAGCCGTACGAGGGAGGGGCGTGGAAGCACCCGCCGAAGAGCGTCGACCGGTGGCGGGAGCTGTGCCAGGCGTTCGCGGCGCACCTCGTGGAGCGGTACGGCGCGGCGCGCGTCCGGCGGTGGCGGTTCGAGGTGTGGAACGAGCCGGACATCCCGAACTACTGGCGTGGATCCCTGGAGCAGTACTGCGCGCTGTACGAAGGCGCGCGCGCCGGGGTCAAGGCGGCGCTCCCCGACGCGCAGGTGGGCGGGCCCGCGACGACGGGGGCCGGCACCGAGTTCCTGGGCCAGGTGCTCGCGCGGATCGGCCGGCCGGATTTCGCCTCGTTTCATACGAAGGGCGCGCACTACGCTCCCAGGCGGCACTACAATCCGTTCCTCGAGACGCCCAAGGACGGCCCGTCGCTCGGCCGCATGCTCGACGACGTCCGCCGCAACGTCGCCGTGATCCGCGACCGCTTCCCCGACGTCCCGATCCTCGTCGACGAGTGCGATCCCGCGGTGGGCACGGTGTACGGCGTGTTCGACAACCCGAACTTCATCGTCTGCAACACGACGCACTACCCGACGATGCTCTGCGCGCTCGCCGACGAGCTGCTCCGGCTCGGCGAGGTCGAGTTGTTCACCACGTGGGCGTTCTACTTCGAGGGCAAGCGCTGGTTCGAAGGCAACCGCACGCTCGTGACCAACGAGAACGTGGAGCTTCCCGTGCTCGACGGATTCCGGATGCTCGAACGGCTCGGGACCCGCCGCGTCGACGCGCACGCCGATGGCGTGGGCGTCCTCGCGGGCGACCGCGCGGCGATCGTGTACCGTCACGCGGACGCGTGGTGGGAGGAGGGGAGCGTCCCGGTCGCCCTGCGCTGCGAGCACGCCGGGCGCGCGATGCGGTTCTCGCGGTTCGGGAACAGCCACGCCCGCTGGCTCGAGCAGGGCTCGCCCCAGCGCCCGTCCCCGGCGCAGGTGGAGGAGCTGCGGGCCGCGTCCGGCCTCAAGGCGGTTGAGACCGTCCCGACCGACGGCGGGCGGCTGGCGCACCGCCTGGAGGTGCCCCTGCACGAGGCGGTGCTGTGCGAGGTCGTCCCGTGAACCTCGGCCTCGTCGGCTGCGGGGGGATGGGCCGGCGTCATCTCCATGGGATCGCCGAGCTCCAGCGGGCGCGAGGCGTCGCGACCGTGACCCTGGCGGCGGTCGCCGACCGTGCGCCGGCGCGCGCCGCCGCGCTCGCGGACGAGGCGGGGCGCCTCCTCGGGCGGCGTCCGGCCGTGTTTCCGGATCAGGACGCGCTCGCCGCTTCCGGCGCGGTCGAGGCGGTCGACATCAACACGGCGACCGAGTCGCACGGCGGTCTGTGCTGCGACGCGCTCGCCCGGGGGCTCCACGTGTTCGTCGAGAAACCGCTCGCGGTGACGATCGCGGACTGCCTGCGGGTGCGGCGCGCGGCCGAGCGCGCCGGGCGCGTCGTGGCCGTTGCCGAGAACGTGCGGCGCGAGGCCGGGCACCGGCTGGCGCGCACCGCGATCGCCGGCGGCATGATCGGTGAGGTGCGCCTCGTCATCGATCAGGCGTGTTCGGGCGCGGATGCCATCTGGCTGACGCCCTGGCGTCACCGCAAGGTTGCGGGCGGCATGCTGCTCGACGTGATGGTCCACAACGCCGACCTGATCGAGTACTTCGCCGGGCGCGTCGACCGCGTCGCCGGGTCCATCCGGTTGGCCGAACCGACGCGCCGGGCCCGGGGCGGCCCCGGCCCGGTGCCGAGCGCGGGCTACTACGAGCAGTGGGCGTCCGAGCTCCCGGCCCAGACGGACGCGGACGCCGAGGACGAGGCGGTGGCGCTGCTGCGGTTTCAAAGCGGCGCGCTCGGCACCTGGACGATCAGCCAAGCCGCGCACGGCGAAGCGAGCCGGGCGCGCTGGATCTACGGGAGCCGGGGGTCGCTGCGCATGCCCGGCGATCGGTCGGGGGCGTCTCCGGTGGTGACGCTCGACGGACGCCCGCCCCTCGAAGGCCGGGCGCTCGTGGACGCGGTCCCGGCGTACCGGCTGGACGATCTCAGCGCCGCGGTGTACGGCGACGAGCGGCCGGTGCCGTCGGGAATGCCGTTCGCCGAACTCGACCGGAAGCTGTGCGCCATCGAGATCGGCGACTTCGTCGACGCGGTGCGGCGGCGGCGCCCGCCCGAGGTCGACGCCATCCAGGGCACCCGCAATATCGCGCTCGTCTGGGCCGTCTGCGAGGCATCCGTCGCGGGCGCGTGGGTGGACGTCGCCGAGGTCGAGCGGGGCGTGCGCTCCGCCTATCAGGAGACGCTCGGCCCCGCCTGACACGTGACGGCGGCCTACCCCCCGCTGGCGCAGGTGTCGCGCGGAAGCGGCGGGCGCCCCGCCTTCGGCGGCGACCGTCGGCGTGGCCGCCCGGCGGCCCTGGGTTGTCTTACTGCAGCGGCGGCGGGCGGTCCGCCCACGGGCGCGCCGTCTCGAAGCAGGCGGCGGCCACGAGCGCGCGCGCGTCCTGCCGCCATCCCGCGACGATCTGGAGTCCCACGGGGAGCCCGCTCTTCGTCCACCCGCACGGCACCGAGATCGCCGGAAACGCGCTCAGGTTGAACGCGAACGTGGGGATCAGGGTGTCGAGGTGCTGGGTGATCGGCCGGCCGGCGATCTCCTTCGGCAGCAGCGCCGAGAGCGGTGTCGCGGCGGTCGACGTCGCCGGGAGCGCCAGCAGGTCGTAACGCTCGAAGAAACGGACGAGCCGCTGATGGTAGGCCGTGCGTGCGACCTCGGCCTGCCCGATCTGCTCGGGCGTGAGCCCCCGGCTGAGATCGAGCCGCTGGACGAGGATCGGGTCCATCTGGTCCCGCCACTGCGCGAGGTGCTTGCCGACGGTCGCGATCCGCACGGAGACGTTCAGGGCGAGGAACGGCTCCATGATGTTGCCCACTTCGGGCGACGCCGTCTCGACCGTGCAGCCGAGGCCGGCGAACGCCTTCGCCGCCGCCTCGCACACGGAGACGACCTCGGGATCCACCGCCGCGGCGCCACCCAGGTCCGGCGTCCACGCGACCCGAAGGCCGCGGACACTCGGTGCGTCCGCGAGCGCGGCCCACCGTTCTCCGGTGTGCGGCAGGCTCAACGGGTCGCGGTCGTCCGGGCCGGTCATCACCGAGAACATCAGCGCCGCGTCGCCAACGGTCCGCGTGATCGGGCCGTTCGTCGACATCGCGTTCCACCCCGCCGCGTTCGGGTGACGCGCGATCCGGCCCTGCGTCGGCTTGAACCCGACGGCACCGCACCACGCCGACGGATGCCGGATCGATCCGGCGAGGTCGCTGCCCTCCGCGAGCGGCGCGAGCCCGCACACGACCGCCGCCGCCGCCCCGCCGCTCGAACCGCCGGCCGATCGGTCGAGCGCCCACGGATTGCGCGTGGCGCCGAACAGTCGGTTGTCGGTGAACGGCTTGCACCCGAACTCGGGCGTGTTCGTCTTGCCGACGAGGATCGCGCCGGCGGCGCGCAGGCGCTGCACGAGGAGCGCGTCCTCCTCCGGCACGTTGTGCTCGAAGATCTTGGAGCCCATGGTGGTCCGGATCCCTTTAGTCGGAGTCAGATCTTTCAGCGAATAGGGGACGCCGTGAAGGGGGCCGAGCGTCTCCCCGCGCGCCACCGCGGCCTCCGCCGCCTTCGCGGCCGCGCGGGCCTGATCGGCGGTCACGGTGACGTACGCGTTGACGGTGGGGTTGATCCGCTCGACTCGCGCGAGCACCGCGTCGACCACCTCGACCGGCGACACGTCTTTGGCGCGAATCATGCGCGCGAGTTCCTGCGCCGGCTTCCAGCAGAGATCGTGCGAGCTCATGGCATCCTCCCGTCGTGAGGCGGTCACGATCGGCGGTGCGCCGCCCCGCCCGCTTAGAAGGGTTGGCTATCGAGACACGGAACTCCTCACTTCGAGGATCGCACGTCGCGGGTGGCGCCTGACACGCTCGTTCCAAGGGGTGGACGACGATGGCCGGACGTTCGGACTGCTCGGCAGCCTGCC
The DNA here is from genome assembly GCA_035632615.1 of bacterium. GTDB lineage: Bacteria > Sysuimicrobiota > Sysuimicrobiia > Sysuimicrobiales > Segetimicrobiaceae > JAJPIA01. The sequence goes on from DASQGM010000428.1 coordinate 7,772, forward strand.
GCACGACCAGCACCGCGGGGTCACGGACGTCCGCGGTCGCGGCGGGCGTGCTGATCTTCCTCATGACGTTGCTCGCCGTTCCTGTCTCGCCACCCGGGTGGGCGGCCGGCCCGACCACGCTGATCTGGGGCCGCTCCGGAGACGTCTTCACGCTGGACGTCCCGCTGTCGACCGATACGCAGACCACGATGGTCTCCACGCA
>DASQGM010000429.1:0-6724 GCA_035632615.1 bacterium
TTTGTGGCGGCGCTGGCCGTGCTCGGGCTGGGGCTCGGCGGCGGATGGACCGTGCCCTTGCCGGGCGCGCGGGCAGCCGCCGCCGCGGCGCCGTCCGGTACGATCACCTTGTACACCTCGGAGTCCGAGGACGACGTCAACGCGCTCGCCGGCGACTTCATGAAGCGCACCCCCGGCGTGACGGTCAAGATCTTCCGCGCCGGCACCGGTCCGGTGGAGGCGAAGATCCAGGCGGAGGAGCAGGCGGGCCGGATCCAGGCGGACGTGCTGTGGTTCGCCGACCCCGGGTTCCTCCACGATCTCTCCACCAAAGGGCAGCTTGGCGCGTACGCGCCGCCGGCCGCCCGCGGGGTCCCGCGGGAGTTCCACTACGACGGCAACCAGTACCATGAGGTGCGCCTGATCTTCAACGTGATCGGCTACAACACGCTCGCGGTCCACTTCAAACCCACGAGCTGGTGGGACCTCGCGAAACCGCGGTACAAGGGACGGGCGGGGATGCCGAACCCGTTTGTCTCCGGCGCGGCGTTTGCCGGGGTCGGCACGTTCGCCAGCACGAAGGGGTTCGGGTGGGACTACTACCGCGCACTCAAGCAAAACAACACCCAGATCATCCAGGCCAACGGCGACGTCCTTCAGAAGCTCGCGTCCGGCGAGGTCGTGGTCGCGCAGATCGTGGACTTCTTCGTGCGGCACGCGAAGGCGGACGGGTCGCCGGTTGATTACATCGTGCCGTCGGAGGGCGCGCTGGTGATTCCGACGCCGATCGCGATCGTGAAGGGCACGGGAAACCTCGCGGCGGCGCAGGCGTTCGTCAACTATCTGTACACCCCGGCGGCGCAGGCGCTGTTCGTGCAACGGTCGTACATCCCGCTGCTGCCTGGCGTCCCGCTGCCGCCCGGCGTGCCGCCGCTGTCCTCGATCAAGATCATCCAGCCGAACCTCCCGTACATCGCGCAACACCGCGAGGACATCAAGAAGACGTTTACCGAGATCTTCGGCATTCAATAGCGGCGCGGAGCGCGCAGGATGGCGATCGCGGCCCGGGTCGGGCGGGGAACCGGGGCACTTGGGCTGGCGCGCGCCGGGCTGGTCGCGCTGGCCGTTGCGGCCGCCGTGGCGCTGGCCGCGCTCGTCGTCTACCCGGCGTGCGTGCTCGTCGCCCGCTCCTTCCTCGCCGGGGGGCGGCCCTCGCTCGTCCACTACGCGCGGATCGCCGCCGATCCCCAGGTCTACGCGGTGCTGTGGCACAGCCTCGTCGTCTCCGTGACGGCGACGGCGGGCGGCACCGTGCTCGGGGTCGTCCTCGCCTGGCTCATCAGCCGGACTGACGTGCCGGGCCGGGAGGTCTGGCGCACGGTCCTCCTGCTCCCGTACATGATTCCGCCGTTCATCGGCGCGATCGCCTGGGTGTACCTGTTGAGCCCGGTCGGATATCTGAACCGGCTCTGGATGGCGATCACGGGGTCGTCCGACCCATTGGTCGTCGTGTACGGGCCGGGCGGTATCATCGGCGTCATGATCCTGTACGGCTATCCGATCGTGTTTCTTGCCGCGCTTGGCGTGCTCGAGCGAATGGACCCGGCGCTCGAGGAGGCGGCACGGATGGGGCGGGCGGGCCCGTGGGGCGTGTTCCACGAGATCACCGTGCCCTTGATGCTCCCCGGCGTGCTGGCGGGCGCGCTGCTGCTCCTGATGTCCCTGCTCGGGGACTTCGGGATTCCGGTGGTACTCGGATTTCCGGTCCGGTACTTCGTGCTGACGACCCGCATCTACGCCACGATCCTGAACTTCGATCAGCCCGACAACCTCAACGTGGCCGCCACGCTCTCCATGTGGCTGGTGGTCATCGCCGGGCTGCTGCTGATGGCGCAACGGCGGCTCCAGCGTCGGAATTTGTTCGCGGTCGTCGGTGGCCAGGCCGGGAGCCACTCGCGCGTCACGCTGGGACGCTGGCGCTATCCGGCCGCGGCGGGCCTCGGCGCGCTGGCGGTCGTGAGCGTCGTGCTGCCGCTTGCCGCGATTCTCCTGACGTCGCTGGTCCGGGCGTACGGGTTGCCGCCGGCGCCGGCAAACCTCACGCTGGCGCACTACGCGGAGGTGATGATGGGAGTGCCCAAGGTGCAGCGGGCGCTCGCCAACAGTTTCGGCCTCGCGGCGGGCTCGGCGACGCTGATTCTCGGGCTGGCGTTGGGGATCGGCTACGTCTTGACGCGGACGCGGGTGCGCGTCGGCGCGGTGCTGGACCTGTTGATCACCATCCCGTACGCGATCCCCGGCACGGTCGTCGCGCTCGGCATGATCCTGGCGTATTTGCGGCCCGTGCCGCTGATCGGGATCCGCCTGTACGACACGCTCTGGATCATTCTCCTCGCCTACGTGGCGCGCTTCCTGGCGGTGGGCGTGCGGACGGTGCTCGCCGGCCTCGCCCAGGTGCAGGGGACGCTCGAGGAGGCGGCCCGCGTCAGCGGCGCCGGACCGCTTCAGGCGTTCCTCGGCATCGTGGTCCCGATTATCCGGCCGAGCCTGGCCGCCGGGTGGGTCCTGGCGTTCATCCCGGCGGTCGCCGAGCTGACGTTGTCGATCCTGCTGTTCTCCGTGGGGAACGAGACCCTGGGCGTCGTCATCTTCGGCCTCAACGACGAAGGGAAAATTGCGCTCACCGCCGCGTTGGCGTTCCTCGTGACGATGCTGCTGCTGGTCGTGAACCTCGCCTCCCGGGCCGTGCTGCGCGGCGCGGCCGGAGCGACCCGTGGCTGAGCTCCTGTTGGAGCGGGTCGGGAAGGCGTTTGAGCAGCCGCGGCGGTCTCGGGGCGCTACGGCGGTGTGGGCGGTGCGCGACCTCTCGCTGGCGATCCGGGACGGGGAGTTCCTGACGCTCCTGGGCCCGTCCGGCTGCGGCAAGACGACCACGCTGAGGATGATCGCCGGTTTCGTGTCGCCGACGACCGGTCGGATCGTGTTGGGGGGCCGCGTCCTGTCGTCGGCGGAGGATCGCATCGTGGTGCCGCCCGAGCGGCGCGGGATGGGCATGGTGTTTCAGAGCTACGCGGTGTGGCCACACCTCACGGCGGCCCAGAACGTCGCGTATCCGTTGCGTCGGGCCGGGCTCGGCCGCGCGGAGATGGAGCGGCGGACGCGCGATGCGCTCGGCCTCGTACACCTTGACGGGATGGATGCGCGTTACCCGCACGAGCTGTCGGGCGGCCAGCAGCAGCGCGTCGCGCTGGCCCGCGCGCTCGTGATGGAACCCGCGGTGCTGTTGCTGGACGAGCCGCTGAGCAACCTCGACGCGCAGCTGCGCGAGGAACTGCGCACCGAGCTGCGGGAGCTCCACGCGCGACTGCGCGTCACCGTCGTGTACGTCACGCACGACCAGAGCGAGGCGATGGCGCTGTCGGACCGAATCGCGGTGGTGCTCGCGGGGCGCGTCGCCCAGGTCGGCGCGCCCCGCGAGCTGTACGAGCGGCCGACCGATCCCGCCGTGGCGGCGTTCGTCGGCGCCGCCAACTTCCTGCCCGGTGAGATCGTAGCGGGCGGGGCCCCGGAGGCACGCGTGCGTCTCCTGGACGGGAGCGGCGCGCACGTGTTGACCGTCGCCGCCGCCATCGAGGGCGGGGCAGGGCGCCGGGTGCTCATGTGCGTCCGGCCGGAAGAGCTGGAGGCGGCGCCGGACGGCGTCCTGCGCGGGCGTGTCGTTCGCGCGACCTACTTGGGAAACCGTCTCGAGTATGTGGTCCGGGTCGGCACGCTCACGGTACGCGTCGAGGGACCGGCGGACCGCCCGGTCCGTCCGGGCGACGACGTGCGCCTCGCCGTGCGCCGGGCGGTCGTCTACGCGGACTCGACGATCACCGCGACGTCGCCGGGCGAGCGCACGACGTAGTCCGGGGCGCACGCGAGCAACGTCTCGACGTCCTGAGTGCCCCAGAGTGCGGCCGCGCTCCGCACGCCCGCCGCCCGGGCCGCCTGGATGTCGTACGGAGCGTCGCCGACCATCAACGACGACTCCGGGATGGCCTGGAGGCGACCCAGCGCCTCCCGGATGGGGTCGGGCGCGGGCTTCGGCGCCGGCGCATCCTCGGCGCCGACCGCGGCGGTGATCCACGGCGCGAGCCCGAGCACGCGAAGCGCCTGCGCCGCGGCGCGCCCGCGCTTCGAGGTGACCACGCCGAGCACGCACGCTCGGTCCGTCAATGCAGCCAGCAGCTCCGGAACGCCTGGGAACACGGACGCCAGCGTGCGCTCGTGCCGATCGTAGTACTCGGTGTACGCGGCGACGAGTGCGGGAACGCGGTCGGGGGCCACGACGGCGAAGCGCACGGCAAGCGGTTGTCCCCATCGGACCTGCGCGCTCTCGTCGGTCACATCGCGGCCGAGCACCTGCCGGCACGCGTGCCGGAAGGACGCGATGATCAGGCGGTGCGAGTCGATCAGCGTGCCGTCGAGATCGAACAGGACCGTGCGCACGGGCATCAGCAGGTCCATCCGGCGGGGGATCGCGGCGCGCGCCCTCGCTTCCCTCAGGGGCGCGGCGGGGACGCCGGGCCCAGGTTCTTGTCCGGCCGCATCGCCTGCAGGGCGCGCGCCAGGTAGGGCGCAGCCTCAGATGGGCGCTGCTGTTCGATGAGCAACTCCCCGAGTTCGTTGCAGGCGCTCGCCAGGTCCGCGCGCATGTTCCGTTCCTCGAACACCTCGATCGCCTGCGTGTAGTGGCGCACCGCGTCGGCCGCACGGTCCTGACCGCGCAGCAGTCGCGCCCGGACGAGCTGGATGCGCGCGCGCTCCGTGACGTCCTGCACCTTCTGCGCGAGACGCTCTGCGTCCCCGAGGGCCTGCTCCGCTTCCGCGGGCTGGCCGGCCGCGATCAGCGCCCGCGCCACCTCGGTCAAGGTGCGCGCGCGGCCGGGATCGTCGCCGAGCTGTTCCTTGATGCGCAGGCTGGTGCGGAGGTGCGTGAGCGCCTCGCCGACCTCGCCGCGCTCCAGCAGCATGATGCCGATGCTCGTGCGGGCCTGCGCGAGCAGCCGGATGTCCTCGAGGAGCTCGAAGATGTGCTCCGCGCGGGACAGATGCGCGAGGGCTGCGTCGTGGTTCCCCCCATCTCGTTGGGCCGCGCCCAGCTGTACGTGCGCGACGCCGATCCGGTGGAGATCCTGCGTCGGCGCCAGCATCTCGAGCGCCTCGCCGTACCAGCGCGAAGCCTCCGCGTAGTCGCCGGCCTCCTGGTGCGTGTTCCCCAGATTCAGCAGCAGTGCGCCGGCGAGCGAACGATCCGGTGACCCGCACTCTTGAAGGCGCCGGTACGCATCGGTGAAGTGCGCCCGCGCCGCGGGCAGGTTGCGCTCGTAGTACTCGAGCAACCCCTGCACGTGGATCGCCCGCGCCATCAGGTACGGATCCCGGATGGCGTCGGCCAGTGTCTGGCCGTGCGTGAGATTCTGGCGGGCGAGATCGAACTGGCGGAGACCTGCCAGCGCCGAGCCGAGGCCGATCGCGCACTCGGCCTCGGAAGCCTCGTCGTGCTGCTGCTGTGCCATCGCCAGCGCGTGCGTGAACGCGTCTGCGGCGTCCGTGAACTCGCCCCGCTTCAGCGCGACCCAGGCGGACCGGACGAGCACGTCCAGGTCCTTCCGACCTAGCGGTGTGCCCTCCTCGAGGAAGTAGCCGACGGGTCTCTGAAGCCGGCGCGCCAGCAGGACGAGCGTTTCGATCGATGGCTTGGCGCGTCCCTTCTCAACGAGGCTGATGAATCCCTTGGTGAGGTCCGGCCCTCCAAGTTGGGACTGGGTGAGCCCGAGTTCCTTGCGACGCGCGCGGATGCGCTCACCTAGTGAGGACATCAGAACCTCCGAGGATGGCAATCGATTTCACGATGGGTGGGCGCTTAGTTAGTCGAAAGGGAAAAAAAGTCCTGCCCGGCGACGAGGGTTTCGACGCCGGATTTGACGGGACGCGAGGTTCGGGAACTATGCGGGCGTTGCGTGCACGCCCTGGTTGTCGTCCCCCCTGCGACCGCATATTTCCATGTCAATCTGGATGTTCGAAGCTGGGTCAAGAACTCCTGCTATGCTGTTTGGTGGAATAAAATATCCGAGGGACATCTCGAGCCTGCACAATACCGATGGCATGGCTGCAACCGGGGCGGTCCGCGATCACCGCCATGCGAATCCGAGTGCTTCGTGATCGTGACATTCCCGATTGAGATTCCGTCTGGGAGAATGTCGCGCCCGACGCCGTCGGGCTCACGGCGATCGACGCGGGCCCGTCGGCATTTTCTTAACGGCGCGGCGAGCAGCGCGGGCCGGCGCGCGAGGCGCGGTGCTGTTCGTCGCGGGACGATCGTGTCGGCCGTGGTTTTGCGTCTTCACTTTCCCCCTCGGGCTGCTATAATCAATTTGCGCACGCGGGCCCACGTAGCTCAGGCGGCAGAGCGTGTCCTTGGTAAGGACAAGGTCACCGGTTCGAGTCCGGTCGTGGGCTCCAGGAACAGTCCCGTGGCGGGTTTTGCTGCGGGTCTTTGCGCCCCGGCGAAGCAGGTTGCGCGGTGTCCGGGGTACCCCAGGTGATATCCGAGGGCGTAGGAGGCAGGGGGATGGCGAAGGCAAAGTTTGAGCGAACGAAGCCGCACGTGAACGTGGGGACGATCGGGCATGTGGATCACGGGAAGACGACGCTGACGGCGGCGATCACGGGGGTATTGGCGTCGTTGGGGAAGACGAAG
>DASQGM010000430.1:0-7849 GCA_035632615.1 bacterium
CGGGCGCCCCGCCGCCCTCGGCCTGGTGACCGTGCCGGTGTCCGAGCGTGCCGTGTCCGATCATTGCTCCGCGAACTCCACGATCGTCGCCCCTGTCCCACCCTCGCCATCCGCGCCGACACGGAACGACACGACCTCCGGATGGTGGGCGAGGTATTCGTGCACCGCGCGCCGCAACGTGCCCGTGCCTTTGCCGTGGATGATCGTCACCCGCGGCAGCCCGGCGAGCACCGCGTCATCGAGGTACTTGTCCAGCTCCGCCAACGCCTCCTCCGTCCGCTTGCCGCGCAGGTGAATCGACGCCGGCATAGACAGCGCCTTGGCGAGCGGGGCCGACCCGCGGACCTCTCGTGCCGCGTCCGCGGCGTTCGGCGCCTCCCGCTCGGCGCGGGCATCGTCCGCACGACGCAAATCGTCGTAGGACACGCGCACCTTGAGCGCGCCGACCTGAACTTCCACCTCCCCGCGCGCGTCCGGAAGCGCCCGCACGATCCCCCGCTGCCCGAGCGACGTCACCAGCACAGCGTCGCCCGCCCGGAGATCCTCGGGGGGCGCGCCGGGCGCGCGGACCCGTGTCTCGACCGCGTAGCGCTCCGAGAGCTGCCGCAACTCCCGCAGGTGGGCGCGCACCCGCGCCGTGGCGTCCGGCGTCGGCTTCGAGCGCAGCGCCGCGAGGAGGACCTGGAGCTCGTCCTGCGCGCGCCGCTGCAGCGCCGCGAGCTCGGCCTGGAAGCGCTCGAGCGCGCGCCGGCGGTCGGCGGCGAGGCGCTGCGCCTCCTCCCGCGCCCGCGCCTCGGCGCGCGCGAGATCGGCCCGCTCCCGCACGAGCGTCTCGCGCTCTCGGAAGAGCGCGTCGCGCTCCTCTTCGACCCGCTGGATCACGCGCGTCAGATCGGTCGCGTGGGGCGACAGGTACCCTCGGGCGCGCTCGATGATCTCCGAGGCGAGCCCCAGGCGGGCGGCGATCGCGAGCGCGTTGCTGCGGCCCGGCGTACCGATCAGCAGCCGGTACGTCGGCCGCAGCGTCGCGTCGTCGAACTCCACCGAGGCGTTCTCGACCCCGGGATGGGTGAACGCGAGCGACTTCAGCTCGTTGTAGTGCGTCGTCACGGCGGTGCACGCCCCCACCGCGTGCAGCGTCTCGATCAGCGCCCGCGCGAGCGCGGCCCCCTCCGCCGGATCGGTGCCAGCGCCCACCTCGTCCAGCAGCACGAGCGCCCGCCCGGGGCCTGGCGGCGCCTCGGCCAGCGCCGCCAGGATCTCCACGATCGCCGTGAGGTGCGACGAAAACGTCGAGAGGTTCTGCTCCACGCTCTGCTCATCGCCGATGTCCGCGTACACGTGGGGGAACACCGCAACCTCGCTGTCGGGCGCGGCAGGCACGTGCAGCCCGGCCTCGGTCATCAGCGTCAGCAGGCCCAGCGTCCGAAGCGTGACCGTCTTGCCGCCCGTGTTGGGTCCCGTGATCACCAGCGTGCGGAACGTGTCGCCGAGGCGAATGTCGATGGGGACCACGATCCCGGTCAACAGCGGGTGGCGGGCCGCGCGCAGGTCCACGCGCCCGGCCGCGTTGAGCCGCGGCGACGCCGCCGCCATCTCCGCGCCGAGGTGCGCCTTGGCCGCGGCGACGTCCAGCTCCGCAAGCGCCATGAGCGTCTCCACGATCCGGTCGCCCGCCGCGCCGACCGCGGCGCTCAACGCCGCGAGGATCCGCGCCACCTCGTCCCGCTCCTCCGCCGCCAGCTCCCGGAGCCGGTTGCCGAGGGGGACCGCGGCCAACGGCTCCATGAACACCGTCATGCCGCTCGCCGACTGGTCGTGCGCCACCCCCGGAAACTGTTCGCGAAACTCGGCCCGCACCGGCACCACGTACCGATCGTCGCGAATCGTGACCAGGGGATCCTGCAGCATCCGGGCCATCGCGGGCGTCCGCAGGACCTGCTCCATCCGTTCGCGGAGGCGCGCCTCGCCGGCGCGCCGCTCCCGCCGAATGCGGGCCAGGTCCGGGCTCGCGCCGTCCACGACGATCCCCTCATCGTTCAGGGCACCCGCGATCTCTCCCTCGAGGTCGGAGAACACCTCGATACCGTCGGCGATCTCGGCGAGGACCGGCACGTCGGCCTCCCGCGACGCCACGAAGCCCTTGAGCGTGCGCGCGACGCCCAGCGTGTCCCGAACATCGAGCAGTTCCCGCGGCGTGAGCACACCGCCGATCTGCGCACGGTGCGTCGACGCTCGGATGTCGCGAGCGCCTCGCACCGGCAGGCCGCCCGCCTGCTCGAGCAACGTGCGCGCTTCGGACGTCTCCTGCTGACGCCGCTCCACCTCCTCCACCCACGGCGACGGCGCGAGGGCGAGCGCCCGCTCCCGCCCGACGGTGGACACGCACCGACCGGCCAGGCGGTCCAGCACGGCGGGGAACCCGAGCACCCGGAGGGCGCGGGGCGTCACGGGGCCAGCGCTCCGGACGGCCACAGGTCCAGGCAGGCCGGCGCGACATCGGTAATGGCCCGCAGCCGGGGGGCGAACACGTCCCGCCCGGCGCCGACCAGCAGGGCCGGCACCGGGTTGAGGGTGTGCGCGCGCGTCCGCCCGTCCTCGAGATTGCCGTGGTCGCTCGTCAGCAGCACGAGGGTCTCCTGTACGTCGACGGCCTCGAGCACCGCACCCAACATGCAATCGAGCCGCTCGATCACCTCGACGGGATCGCCGGCGCGACCGTGCCCCACGAGGTCCGTCTCGAAGAACTCGAACAGTGTAAACGCGTGCTCCCCCGCGATCGCGCCCAGCCGGCGCCCCGCCTCCGCAGGGGTCACCGGCGGCACGTCGATCCCCTGGCGGCGCAGCCACGCGTTCGTGAGATCATGATAGACGGCGCGCCCGGCGCGCAGGTCGGCGAGATCGCGCAGCCGCACCCCGGCCTGCATCGCGTTGAGCGTGATCGCCGCGTGACGCAGCCGCCGGGCAGTCACCGCCGCGAAGTAGCCGTCGGTGTAGGCGTTGGCGAGGGCCGCCGGCACGTCGGCCGCCCGAAGCCGGACCAGGAGCCCCCGGGACGCCAGCAGGTTCCGCAGCGACGGCGTCGGATACGCGGTGACATGACGCCCGAGCAGCGCGGGGGCGTTCTCACCGGTGAGCAGCGCCGTCTGTCCCGTCGCACTCTGTGGGAGGCCGGCGACGCCGAGTCGCGCGTCGAGCGGCACGAGCGTCGCGCGCTCGGTCCGCACGCGCTCGCGTCCGGCAAGCGGCCCGTCGAGCAGCGCCTGGAGCGTCGGCGTGCGCGCGCGCATGAACGGGTTGGCCGCCGGGTCGCGGTCTCCCAGCCCGACGCCGTCCACGAACACGAGGAGCATCCGCACGGGTCGCATGCTACCATATTACTTCACGGGCACGCGGGCGCAGCCCCCCGGCGCGCAGACGCGGCAAGCGCCGGCTCCAGGACCCATCCCACCGTCACCGGCACGCCGCCCCGCTACGGTCTCCGGCTGCGGAGGGGGCCGTCGATCACGACCGCAGTCGCAGTCTCGACCGAACCGTCTTGACGGCACTAGCGACCGGGCGCGGAATCGTCTCTCGGAGCGTCGCCGCGAGGGACGCGACCTTCAGTGTCCCCGCGCCGGAACGACGCCGCGGGCGGCCGACAAGACTCAAGAGACATTTCGCAAAGTCGCGCGCGTAGTTCACCGGCACTACCCGTCGCGCCGCATCGCTGGCGGCCTGCCGGCGCCCCGCGTCGCGCCACCGCTCGACGGCGGCGACGATGCCGCCCAGGTCCGCCGGGTCCGCACACACCGCGGCCCCGGCGTCAGCGGCCCACTGCGCACGCAGGTGTTGATCATCAGCGTTGCGACGTTGGGGCACGAAAATCGCCGGAACGCCAAAGTGCATGAGCTCAACGAACGAATTGTATCCAGCCGCAGAGACGGCGATATCGAACCCGTTCATGAGTTCGCAGACCCCGCTCTGTGTCACCCACGTGAGATTCCGCCCCCCGAGCGGGGTCCCGCGGTAGAGCGGCCCGGCCCCGATGACAAGATGTACATCGCGAAGCGCTCCAAGCGCCGCGGCGACCGGCCGGAGCACCTCGTCCACCGTAGAATCGCCGCCGCCGCCCATTGAAATGTAGATCGCCAGCCGCTCCCCGCTGATCGCGAGCCGCTCCCTGGCGACGGCCCGCGGCAGCACCTCGGACCGCTCCCGCACGATCACCGGGCCGATGTACTGAAGCCGGTTCCGGGCGCGCGCAGGCACCGTGACCGTCACCCGGCTTTCGATCTCGGGCACCAGGATGGCATCGTATGCGAGCAGAGCCCGTTGATAACCGGAGTGGGTCGCGCGGGACGCCTTCACGGGCCGGTAGATGAACGCCGTGCGTCGGCACGCCTGCAGGGCCGCCGGGAACTCGTCGAACGCCCCTCCGGGAAAGGTGTCGACGATCATCAGATCCGGCTTGAGCAGATCCAGCCCGTGTCGCAGCCACCTTCGGGCGAATCGGAAGTAGAACGGCGCATCCAACCCGCCCTCCGTCGCGACCTCGGTATCAGCAATCTTGAGGGACACAAAGCGCTCCTGATGGAGCACCTGGGCGGCTTCGCTCGACGTCAGAAAGCAAATCCGAACACGGCGCCCGGACTCTATGGCGATTCGCCTGATCCACCGATTGATCGCGATCAGACGGGTGACATGGCCCAACCCGAGCCCGTTGACAGCGTAGTTCACAACCGTGATCGGCGCCGACCCCGTGTCCCCGGTCATGACGGTGTGGTGCCCCCACCGACTCGGCCGCGGATGTCCCCGGGGTGCGCCGCGTCGGTGGGTTCGCCGCCCGAACCCTCCCGCACGGATCTCATCGGTGTGCCCATCGATCGGCTCACTCCTGACGTGGGGACAAGACTCCACTCGCCCTAATGCCCACTTCGACGGATGAATAGTCTGTGCGGGTCCCGACGCCGATTCCCGCGGGGCGTCCGCGCCGGCACCTGCCCGCGCTCTCCAATGGGGACCGCGCTGGTCGCCAGTGCCGGCCGCGAGGCGTCCCCTGCGCGCCGTCGGGGCCCGACCGGAGTCCGGGTCAGCGCACCGGCCGCGAGAGAAACGGTGATCCGCGCTCGACGAATCGCCACCGTGCGTCGGTCGCCACCGAGATGCCGATGCGCGGCGTGCGGGCCACGGCGGCCGGGTGCGGGCCCCGCGCAAGATACAGCGGCCCGGCGATGAGGTCCGACCGGTTGTCCGCGAGCGTGATGCCCAGGGCCTGCGTGAGCCGCCCCGGACCGCTCGCGAGCAACCGCGCGTCGCGGATCCGGCGCCGACGGCGCATGAGGTCCAAGCCCGCGACCGGTTCGAGCGCGCGAAGGAGCACGGCGCCGGCGCGTCCCGCGGGCTCGGTCACGACGTTGACGCAGGCGTGGTTGCCGTAGCTGAAGTACACATACGCGGTCCCCGGGCGGCTCCACATCACCTCGCTGCGCGACGTGCGCCGGTACGCGTGGCTCGCCGGATCCCGTGGGCCCAGGTACGCCTCCACCTCCACCAAGCGTCCGGCGGTCCGCCCCTCCGCCGACTCGTGCACCAGGTAGCAGCCGACGAGATCGCGCGCCACCGCGAGCGTGCTCCGCGCGAGAAACGCGCGCGGCAGCCTGCGGAACGCGCGCGGCGGGCGCGGATTCGTCATCCGCGCAGGAAGTCGAGCAGCGTCGCGAGCGGCCACGCGTTGATCACGTCTTTCGGCTCCACCCACCCCCGCCGCGCGGTGCCGACGCCGTATTCGATCTGCGCGAAATGCTCCTTGCGGTGGGCGTCGCTGCCGATCTCAAACAGCACGCCGCGGTCACGCGCGAGACGCACGTGCGTGTCGCGCAGGTCGAGGCGCTCAGGGGAAGCGTTGATCTCCAGCACCGTCCCGGTCTGCCGCGCCGCGTCCACCACCGCCTCCATGTCGAGGTCCATCGGCTCGCGCTCGCCCACGAGTCGGCCGGTGGGATGGCCGAGCACGTCGAGGTGCGGGTGCTGCAGAGCCCGCACGACGCGCCGCGTCAACGCCTCGCGGGTCATCTGCATGCGGGAGTGCACGGACCCGATCACCAGGTCGAGCGAGGCGAGCACGTCGTCCGGGTAGTCGAGCGACCCGTCCGCGAGAATGTCCACCTCAGCCCCGATCAGGACGCGGATGCCCACGCGCTCGCCGACCTCGGCGACGGCCCGGGCGTGCTCCCGCAGCGCGTCCACGGTCACGCCCCCCGCGAACTTGAGCGACTGAGAGTGATCAGTGACGCAGACGTACGCGTACCCGCGGGCCTTGGCGGCCCGCGCCATCGCCTCGACGGTGTCCTGCCCGTCGCTCCACGTGGTGTGCATGTGCAGATCGCCGCGGATGTCCTCGAGGCCCACGAGCGCGGGTAAGGTGCCGCGCTGCGCAAGCTCGAGCTCGCCCTGTCCCTCGCGGATCTCGGGAGGCACCCACGGCAGCCCGACCGCGCGGTACACTTCCTCCTCGGTTCGCCCCGCGATCCGCCGATCGTCTGCGAGGGTGAACACACCGTACTCGTTGATCTTGAGCCCACGGCGCACGCCCATTTCGCGAAGTTGCACGTTGTGGTCCTTGCTGCCGGTGAAGTACTGCAGCGCCGCGCCGTACGCCCCGGGTTCCACGGCCCGGACGTCGCACTGCACGCCCAGCCGGCCGAGGATCACGCTGCTGCGCGTCGGTCCGCGCGACAGGACCTCTCCGACCTGTGGCAGCCCCACGAACGTGTCCATCACCGCCTCCGGGGCCCGTGTGGCCACGACGAGGTCGATGTCGGCGATCGTGTCCCGCATGCGTCGGAGGCTGCCGGCGAGGGCGAGCGTCTCCACGCCCGGCGCGCGACGAAGCGCGTCCTCGACCGCCTGCGCGTACGGCAGCACGGCCCCGAGCGGATGGCGGGTGCCCTGGCGGCGCCGGCGTTCGATGCCGCGGAGGATGTTCGCCTCGGTCTTCGCGCCCATCCGGGGAAGCTCGCGGATCTGCCCGGCGAGGGCCGCGCGCTCGAGCGCGTCCACGTCGGCGATCCCGAGGTGATCGTACAAGAGGCGCGCGGTCTTGGGGCCGACCTCCGGGATCGTCATCAGCTCCGACAGCCCGCGCGGGAACTCGCGCTGCAGTTCCTGGTGGTACACGACGGCGCCGGTGTTGAGGTATTCCTCGATCTTCTCCGCCAGCTTCGCCCCGATCCCTCCGACCTTGCGCAATTGACCGCGTTCCGCGATCGTGGCGACGTCCTCGCCGAGGCTCTCGAGCGCACGCGCGGCCCGTCGGTACGCGTTGATGCGGAACGTCGACTCCTCTTTGATCTCCAGAAAGTCGGCGATCTCCGCGAAGATTCTGGCGAGCTCGAGGTTGTGGGAGGCCGGCACCTAGAACGTCGCGCCGCCGGGCCCGATCCGCGGCACGTGCACGGGGAGCACCGGGAGAAGCACGGTCATGACGCGCGCGCTCGCTGTCAGCAGGTACGGCGCGACCTGTGAGCGGGAAGCATCCGCCGACACGACGGTTCGAAACGGCGCGGCGAGGCTCACGGCGAGCAGCGCCGCGACGAGCACCAAGCCGCGCACCGCTCCCAACAGCGCACCGACCAGCCCGGATGCGGGAAACGGCAGTCCGCCCAAGGCAAGCCGAAGCAGCAAGGATGTCGGCAGGTAGCACACGAGCCAGATCAGGAGAAAACAGCCCAAGGCCGCCCAGGGGAGCGGGAGCATCGGAAGGTACTCGACGACGCCCCGGGCGGCGCCGGCGTAGAGCGCGGACGCGGCGAAGAACGCGGCCACCAGGGCGACCAGATCGCCGAGCCCTCCCCACACCCCGTAGCGG
>DASQGM010000431.1:0-1699 GCA_035632615.1 bacterium
CTATGGCCGTACCAAACCGGGGACTCTGCTCAAACATCACATCCCACTCAAGACGGAGCACTGGGACGTCACCACCCCCGGCTTCACCGAGGTCGACTTGGTCGCGCACTGCGGGAACTCGACCGACGGCGAGTTTGCCCACTCCCTCAACCTCACGGATATCCATACCGGCTGGGTCGAGTCCCGAGCGGTCCTGGGCAAGGGCCAGCGTGTGGTCCGGCAGGCGATCGACGAGATGCGGCAAGCGCTCCCCTTCCCCCTGCAGGGGCTCGACTCCGACAACGGCGCGGAGTTCATCAACACCCATCTCTTCCAGTACTGCCAGGCCCGGAACATTCAGTTCACCCGCGGTCGCCCCTACAAGAAGGACGACAACGCCCACATCGAGCAGAAAAATTGGACCCATGTCCGCAAGCTCGTGGGCTATGCTCGGTTTGAGTCGCCGGCCGCCCTCGTCGCGCTCAACGATCTCTACCGCCAGGAACTGCGGCTCATGATGAACTTGTTTCAACCCTCCGTCAAACTCCACCAGAAAGTCCGGGTGGGCTCCCGGCTGCGCCGTCGGTACGATCCCCCACAGACGCCGCTCGATCGTCTCGTGGCCTCCGGCACCCGCACCGCCGCCACTGTGGTCGCCTTGCAACACCTCCGCGCCCGCCTGGATCCCTTTGCCCTTGCTGACACGATCGATCGAAAACTCCGCCACGTCGCCTCGCTCGCACATCGCGGCCCCATCCGCGCCGCGCGCCATCCACTCCCGCACCAGCGGTTCGAACTCCGACGCCGGCCGACTCACACCACCGCCGCCGTCGTGGTCGCCCGGTAACAGGATTAATGACAAGACGATAGCCCTCTCGGTAACACCTATTTATGACTTGACAGGGCCCCTCCGCCCTAGGGGCTCCCGCCCCCGCAGCCCCGGGGCTATCCCGCGAGCCCGGGCACCCCGCCGAGCGTCACCGCGGCACGGACCGACCGCAGCACCGCCTCCGCGACCACATCCGCAACGGCCGCCTCAAGCACGAGGAGATCCGTCTCGCGGGCGCCGACGCCCATGACGAAGAACGTGTCCCCGTCCACCATCGTGTGCGACGGGCGGACGACACGCGAGAGCCCTGTGTGCGCGGCGACCGCCAGCCTGGCCGCCTGCGCTTTCGTCAGGGCCGCGTCCGTGGCTACCACACCGATCGTGGTGTGCTCGAGCACGTCACCGGCCCCCTTCCCCCGACCGGGGTCGGCACGCGCCTGCAGGCGCGCCGCGGTGTCCACGAAACGCCCCGTCGCCGGGTCGCGCGTGCCCGCCAGGATCGCCCCGGTACGATAGTCCACGACGTCGCCGAACGCGTTGGTCGCCACGAGCGCCCCCACCACGACGTCGCCCGCGCGCACGCTCCAGGTTCCGATCCCCGACTTCATGGCGCCCGCCGCGCCGAGCAGCTTGCCGACGGCCGCGCCCGTCCCCGCACCGACACACCCTTCCTCCACGGCCCCGCCGTGCGCGGCCAGGCATGCGTGCTCACCCATGTTCGCATCGGGGCGGACGTCCGGGCTCCCGAGTCCGAGATCGAAGAGCACGGCCGCCGGCACGATCGGGACGCGGGCCACCCGCGTCTCGAACCCGACGCCGCGCCGTTCCAGATATCGCATGACCCCGTCGGCAGCGGCCAGGCCAAACGCACTGCCGCCCGACAGCAGCGCC
>DASQGM010000432.1:0-2495 GCA_035632615.1 bacterium
CCGATCAACAGGTTCACCGGCTTCGGAGCCACGGCATCGACAACGGCGGCGATCTGCTCGCGCGTGTGGATCCCCGGCGCGTAGAGGCAGTCGGCGCCGGCCGCAGCGTAGGCCTTGAGCCGCCGGACCGCTTCGTTGAGGTCGGGCACGCCGCGGATGAAGCCCTCGGTCCGGCCGACGAGCAACACGTCGCCGCCGGCTCGATCGATCGCGTCTCGCGCCGCGCGAATACGCGCCACCGCAAGGTCAAATGGATACAGCGGCGTTGTGGCGTCACCGGTGGAATCCTCGATCGACAGCCCCGCCACGCCGATGTCGACGCACCGCAGCACATTGTCGGCGAGGGGCCCCGCCTCGTCCGCGTACCCCGATTCGAAATCGGCATTCACCGGCACATCGGACGCCTCGACGATCATGCGGATATGCGCGAGCATCGGGTCGCGGGTCAGCGCCCAATCCTCATCGGGCAGCGCCATCGAGAACGCGGCGCCGGAGCTCGTGGTCGCCAGGGCCTTGAATCCGAGTTGCTGCAGGTAGCGGGCTGTGCCGGCGTCCCAAGGATTGGGGATCACAAAACAGCCGGATTCATGGAGCCGGCGAAACGCACGGCGCTTCTCGGCAATGGTAGACATGCGTCACTGGCCTCCCTTCACTCCCGGATCCATTCAAAGTCTAACGGGTTGAATGGAATCCGGCATCCGCCTTGCTAAACAACCTCTTGAGTCGGGCATGGCCGCACTTGGCTGCGGCACCATGCGATGCAAATAGGCGAAGGTGTGCATCGCAGTCCCCGGTGTAGTCCATCGGACGCACAACCCCGTCGAGGGCTCGTGGAGCGCGATGCCGAGTTTCATTCATGCGCGCCCGGCCGGCCCAGAGTGATCGCTCGCCCCAGTGTCCCCGGCTTGACTCCCCGCGGCATCGGGACGTCACCGCCATGATGAACGCGGCCCCGGGAACTTGCTCGGCGCTAGGGCGTGAGCACGATCTTGGCAGCGCTCGCATCGCCGCGCAGGAGCTGCTCGAACGCGCCGGGCCCGCTTTCGAGCGGCCGCTCCTCCAGCCACGGGCCTGCCTCGAGGATCCCCGCGCCGAGCAACGAGAGCGCCCGCTCGAACGTGTCAACCCGATAGGCAAACGACCCCGTCATCAGAGTCTCGTTCCGCACCATGTCGTTGACGGGAAACACCGTTTCGGCCTCATGCAACCCCACCAGCACGACGCGCCCGCCCCGCCGGACCAGACGGACCGCCGCCCGACGCGTCACCGCCCGTCCGACGGCGTCGACGGCGACGTCCACCCCGGCGCCCTCCGTGAGCGCCCGAATAGCCGCGTCGTCCGTCCCGTCGAAAACATGCGTGGCGCCCCAGGCGCGGGCGGTGCGAAGGCGCGCGGGGTTCGTGTCGGTGACGGCAAGCACGCCCGCGCCGGCGCGCCGGGCCACGGCCAGCACGCACAGTCCGATCGTGCCACTTCCCAGGACGAGCACGCTGTCGCCGGGCACGATCTGGGCGAGCTCAACCGCGCGCACCGCGCACGCCAGCGGTTCGGCCATCGCGGCCGTGGCCGGCGCCATCTCCGCGAACACCGGGTAGCAATTCCGGGCGGGGACCGCGACCAGATCCGCGAACGCGCCAGAACGGTGCGCGCCGATGATCTCCCGCCGGGCGCACAGGTTCTGAGCACCGGTGCGGCAGGCGCGGCACTCGCCGCACGAAATCAATGGGTTGACCGTGACCCGCTGGCCACGGACGAGACAGCTGCCAGGGGGAATCTCCTCCACCCGACCGCAGAACTCATGCCCCATGATCAACGGAGGCTTGCGGATGCTGCTCTCGCCGAGGTAGCCGGACAACTCCGAACCGCAAATGCCGACCGCCTCCACCCGGATGACCGTGTCTCCCGGCCCGGGCTTCGGCTCGCCGACCTGCTCGAGCGCCATCGCCCGGGGACCGTGCCAGACCAGTGCGCGCATCCCAACCTCCTGTACACGGAAGTGCGATCCGCGTAGCAGCGTTCACGTGGTTCCTTCCGCGTTATCTCCGAATCCTGCTCTACATCGCGTGCCGGCATCGCATATTGTTCATTTAATAGGGCAATTATGTTTCCCTTCGCAATGAACAAGTATGTTGTCGTTCATTTTATAGGGTAATAAAATTACCATGGTGAATGAACAATGACCCCGACCGACAATCCGAGAGAACCTGCAAGCCGAAGTCGGGTCCCCGGCACCCTGTCCCATGGGGAGCCATCTCGCATTTCGAGATGGGAAACGTCACAGCGCCTCTATAGTGGCGCCGGTCACTGTCGCAATCTTTCGCGTGAACGCGCGGTCCAGCGGGGCTCGCACGATGAGTTGTGCCACCGCATCGCGCGGCACGAAATTCCGCCGGGCTTTTCTGATTGGGACGAGGTCAGCGACGGGCCGGCCGTTCACGGTAATCCGCACTTCCTGGCCACGCTCCACCTGGCGCAGCACTTGCCCGATTCGGTTT
>DASQGM010000433.1:0-6894 GCA_035632615.1 bacterium
GAGCCTGAGCGGTGGCGGCGGAGGGACCACCGGCCCGATGTAGAACGCCCATCCTGGTACCGACGTCGAACGTGCCCAGTCGCGGCCTTCGTCATCACATTGACCACCGCTGCGTCCCATCCCCCACATATCAAATCCGGGAGGGGTGCCGCATGCCCAAGTATCTCTGGACCGGTTCGTATACGGCGGAGGGGGCAAGAGGGGTGTTGAAGGAGGGTGGCGCGGGCCGGAGGGCCGCCGTGCAGCAACTCGTGGAGAGCGCCGGCGGCAAACTGGAGTCGTTCTACTATGCGTTCGGGGGGAGCGACTTCTTCATCACCGTCGACCTCCCCAACAACGCCACCGCGGCAAACGCGGCCATGCGCGTCGCCGCGAGCGGGGCCGCCCGGGTCCGCACGGTCGTGCTCGTGGCGCCCGAAGACATCGACCACGGCGGAAAACCTGTGAAGTACCGCGCGCCCGGGCAGTAGCGATCGGGTGGGGACGGGCGGCGGGCCGCCGCCCGTCCCCGACCACCTCGCGCGGCGCCACGAACTCCGGCCCAAGACCTGGGGTGAGGACGAGATGGTTCAAGATACCCGTGCTGCATCGCCCGCATCGCACGCCTTGGACCGGGCGCTGGCCGACGCCACCGCGGCCTACACCGCGCGGAATCCGCAGAGCCGCGACCGCTTCGCCGCGGCCACGGCCGCGATGCCGGGCGGCAACACCCGAAGCGTGCTGTACTACGATCCGTTCCCGCTCAGCATCGCGCGCGGCGAGGGATGCCGCCTGTGGGACGCGGACGGGCACGCGTACGTCGACTTCCTGGGTGAGTTCACCGCCGGCATCTACGGCCACTCGCATCCGGAGATTCTCGCCGCGATCGCCTCGGCGCTGACACGCGGCATCAACCTGTCGGGTCACAACCTGCTCGAGGCCGAGCTCGCCCGGATCGTGTGCGACCGGTTCCCGTCGATCGACCTGGTCCGGTTCACGAATTCCGGCACCGAAGCGAACCTCATGGCGCTCGCCGCCGCGACCGTCTTCACGAATCGCCGGAAGATCGTCGTGTTCGACGGCGCCTACCACGGCGGGGTCCTGACGTTCGCCGGCGGGGGCTCACCGGTGAACGTGCCCCACGAGTTCCTGGTCGCGGCGTACAACGACGTCGAACGCACCCGCCGCGTCATCGACGCCCACGCGCGCGAGATCGCCGCGATCCTGGTCGAACCGATGCTCGGTGCCGGTGGCTGCGTGCCCGCGGAGCCCGAGTTCCTGCGGGCGCTGCGGCAGGCGGCCAGCGACTGCGGGGCCGTGCTCATCTTCGATGAGGTGATGACGTCGCGCCTCGCCCCCGGCGGGCGGCAGGAAGCGCTCGGCATCATTCCCGACATGACGACGCTCGGCAAGTACATCGGCGGGGGGATGTCGTTCGGCGCATTCGGCGGCCGGCGCGACGTGATGCAGCTGTTCGATCCCCGCCGTCCGGGCGGGCTGCCCCACGCCGGCACCTTCAACAACAACATCCTGACGATGTCGGCCGGGGTCGCGGGCCTGACGCGAGTGTTCACGCCGGACGCGGCGCGGGCGCTCAACGCCCGCGGCGACGCACTGCGCGATCGCCTGAACGCGCTGTGCCGGCGCAGAAACGCGCGCCTCCAGTTCACAGGGATCGGGTCCCTGATGTCCGCGCACGCCACGAACCGGGGGATCCGAACCCCGTCCGACGCCGCGTCCGGCGATCCGAAGCTTCGGGATCTCTTCTTCTTCGACATGCTCGAGCGGGGCGTGTACCTTGCGCGACGCGGGTTCATGGCGCTGTCGCTGCCGATCGGCGACGCCGAAACCGATCACCTGGTCACGGCCGTCGAAGGTTTCCTCGAGAACCGCCGGGCCCTGACGGCCGCCGACCGATGACCTCCCGGCCGCGGCCGAATCGGCCCGGGTCCGGGTGGGCGCCCGCATGCCCGTCCGTTGACACGGCGGGGCAGGCGTCGTGAGCCACCGGTTCTGGAAGTTCGACCCTGCGAACGCCGGACGTCTGGTTTCCAGCGCCCGAGCGGACGTGCATCCCCCGGAGCACGTCCTGTCACTGCTGGATCCGCGCCGGGGCCACGTCGTCGCGGACGTGGGATGCGGTCCCGGATACTTCACGATCCCGATCGCGGAACGGGTGCAACCGGCGGGCCGGGTCGCCGCACTGGACATCGCGCCGGAGATGCTGGCCCGGCTGCGAGCGCGTGCGGCCGCGACCGGGGTGCGCAACGTGGTGCTTGTGCAGTCGGAGGAGTCGCGGCTCCCCCTCGCCGCGGCCACGTACGACCGCGTCCTGCTCGCGTTTCTCATCCACGAGCTCGAAACCCCCGACGAGGTGCTTCTCGATGTGCGGCACGCGCTGCGTCCCGGGGGCCTCGGCGTGGTCATCGACTGGATGCCCCGCGAGACGCCCGCCGGCCCTCCGCTCGAGGTGCGGGTGCCCGCCGAGCGCGTCCGCGAGCGGCTCGAGACCGCGGGCCTGGCGTCGCAGGCGCCCGTGGATCTCGGACCCCACAGCTACGCGGTCGTGTTTCGCCGTCCGTAGCCGTCCGCTCCCGGAACCGGCGGACGAAGGTTTGCGATCTCCTCGGGCTGGGTAACAATCACACGCAGTCGACTGCGTATCACCTGGGAACTGCCGCGACAAAGGAGGTGAACGACAATGCCGGTGATTCTATGGTTTCCCGCCGGGGTTGCCGTGACCACAGTTGCTGCTCACGCGGCCACGCATTAGTCAGTAGGCGGAGTGCAACCGCACAGTACGGCGAGGGCCCTGGACCGGAGGTAGGTTCCAGGGCCCTCGCGTCCGAGTCACCGGGGGTAGCCGAAAGATCCTGCACGACGTCCGCACGACCCACCTGGGGGTGACAGCGATGCGGCCGTTTCAGGAAGTCCTCAAACACGGTGATTGGGTGTACGGAATCGCCGCGGAGAAAGACGCCGAGGGAGACGGCACGTGGGACTGGCAGGTCTTGCGATTCCCGATCGACGGGTCCGACTACGAACTCTTGGGCATGGGCAAGGCCGAGTCTCGCGAGGAAGCCGAGACGCTGGCCGGGGTCACGCTTCAGACAGCGTGGGAGACCGCGCGTCACTGAAGGCACCACCTTCGCAGCCGCGTCGTGAGCTGCGCGCCTAGCGCGCTCGAGCAACCCGAAAATGGTCCCGATACACGCGTCCGTAGTGCGCACCGGTTCGGTCCATTCCGCCGCGTCGCCGGCGCGCCGTGATCGCCGCGGAGGGCGCGCGGCAGGACCGGCCGACTCGTTCTCCGTATACCGTGCCATCACCGGAAACAGGATACGGAGGCAGTCGCCACGTGACAATTCCATGGGTCGTGACCGATGGGTGCTGAGCGCACGTCCGAGCGGCGGGCGGTCGCATGAAGATCGCGCGCGTGGAGATCTTCGGATACGCCCTGCACTACGTACACGGTAGCTACATCATGTCCGGCGGCAGGGTCGTGACGGCGCTGCCCAGCACGGTCGTGCGGATCACGGCCGACGACGGGCTCACTGGATGGGGAGAGGTCTGCCCGCTCGGCGCCACGTACCTGCCGGCCTTCGCGGAAGGCGCGCGGGCGGCGCTACGCGAGCTGGCCCCGGCCGTGCTGGGGCTGGATCCGACCAACCTCGGAGGCGTGCACGATGCGATGGACGCCACCCTGCGGGGCCACGCCTACGCCAAGAGCCCGATCGACGTCGCCTGCTGGGACCTGTTCGGCAAATCGGCGGGGTGCTCCGTCGCGACGCTCCTCGGCGGCCGGCGCCAGACGCGCTATCCGCTGTACATCGCGGTCCCGCTGGGATCGGCCGACGAGATGGCCGACTACGTCCGCGCCCGACGGGCCGAGGGCGTCCACCGGTTCCAGCTGAAGATCGGCGGCGATCCGTACGCCGATCGGGACCGCGTGGAGCGCGTGCTTGGAGCGACGGACGGCGCGGACATCGTCGTGGCGGACGCCAACGGGGGGTGGACGCTGCAGGACGCGATCGTCGCGGCGCGCCTCCTCACCCCCCTGCCCCGGCTGTACCTCGAGCAGCCGTGCGCGACCCTCGAAGAGTGTCTCCACGTGCGGCGGCATACGACGCTCCCGATGATCCTCGACGAGGTGATCACGGACGTGCCGTCGTTCCTCCGCGCCGCCGGCGCCGGTGGCATGGAGGCGATCAACCTGAAAATCGCCAAGGTGGGGGGGCTCGCCCGCGCGCGGCTGATCCGCGACCTCGCCGAGTCGCTCGGCATCCGCGTGACCATCGAGGACATGTGGGGCGGCGACATCGTCACGGCGGCGACGAGCCACCTGGCCGGCAGCACCAGCCCCGAGATGCTCTTCACCACGTCGTTCATGAACGATTGGGTCCGCGAGCACTTGGCAGGCCATCAACCCCGATCGCAGGCGGGGTTCGGCGGGACGTCGGATGCGCCCGGGCTCGGCATCGAGGTGGACGCCGGAGCCCTCGGCGCGCCCTTATTCGCCGTCGGCGGCAGGTAGGGCTGCCGCGGCGGCCAGCCGGACCGTCCCCGGTCGGCGCGAGGCGCCGGCGTCTAGCAGCCCCCCCGAACGGGCATGAAACACACGCGCCCCCGGGTAGGAGGGGCATGGGCCCGCGGCACCCGCGCGGGCGACGGAGGGAACATCATGCCACAGAAACGCTGCAAGGCGTGCGGCCGCAAGATTCCCCCGGTCGCCGTCCAGCATGGGGATGAGTTCTGCTCGACCGACTGCGCCAGGCGGCACTACGGGACCGTCCAGGAGAAACGGGCGGGTCGGCCGGTGAAGTCCTCCCGCGTCGCGCGCGTGCCGGCTATGGGCAAGGCTTCGTGAGTACCGCTCCGTCCTGCGCCCACCCGACGGTCGGTTGATCGGCGCTCCCCCACGTCCACAACCCGATCGCCTGCGCCTGCGCGTTGAGCACCGGCGATCCGGCATCCTCGGGGGCGAGCGGGCTCACGAACTCGATCTGGAAAATACCGGTGCCGTCGCCCGCGGTGAGCATCTGGCGTACGTGCCCGACGACGCTCCGCCGCTGGGAGAGCGGCCCGACGAACTCGTGCGCGGTGACGGACACGGCCGCGCCGATCGCGGGACGACCGGAGATCGGCACCACCGGGAACGTCGGAAGCGGACCGGCATGCGCGACCGCCCATGCGACCACAGCGCCGGTGGCGAAGTGATGATCCCACGTGCGAAACGGGAAGTCCGACGGACGGACCCGGAGTTCGGCGACATCGCGGCCGAACGGCACGGCCGACGCGGTCACACCGGTCGGGAGCGGGCTGGCGCACACGACGTCGGCGGCGTAGAACTCGGTGCCCACGATCGCCAGCAGGCGGGAGGATCTGGGATCGCGGACCTGCGCGGACACGACGTGGCTGCTCGTGAGCGCCGTGCCGCTCGACGAGACGAAGAATGCGGTCCCGACCGGATTTCCGCTGTTGGTGCGGGTGTCGACGGCGATGAGTTGAAACACCGCATCGGCGGGATCCGCGGGTACCCCCGGCGCCGGGGCCGCCAGGACCCCGACGCAGAGGACGCCCAGCAGCAGCGCCCTCACGCGCCGCGTTGCGCCCGCGGAATCCAGACGCGCATCGCGCCCGGCTCCCGATTCACCCACGCGTAGTATGGAATCGCGACCAGATCGGCCGGACGGCGGGCCGGCGCAGGAACCGCGCCCACTCGTGACCGTGGGCCTCTTCGACCAACCGGCCGCCTCGCACCGCCACGATCTGGATGTCAGCGTACCCGCGGCGATCCAGGTGCCGGCGCACCTTGTCGAGTACCCCCCGATAGGTCTGGTTCGGCACCAGGCGGCACTCGAACTTGGCCCGCACGCAATGCGGCATCGACGTCTTGGCGTCATGGACTCTACCACCTACGGGTGGAAAGCCCGAGAAGGCGTCGAGTGCCATGCTAAGTACGTTCTGGACTCTGGCCTGTCTGCTCCTGCCGGGGCTTGTGTTACTGGTGGCCTTGATTCGTAAGGAAAGTGACCAACCATCTTCCAAATTCCGCCATCTACGCGAGCGAAACTGGCGCCCGCGCCCCTTCGCTACTGGCTGCGCCGACCTCCCGGCCGTCTTGTCGGGCGCGATCCTTAGATGTCATCTTCCCGGCCCAAAATAGGGTCCCCCGCACTTCCAATTTGGGCATTGAGTGAGTACACGGTGGAGACAGCGCCTCACGAACAGGCAAACCCGGAGTAATCCGGGGACGCAAAGCCACAGAGCCACGAAGTCGTGGCTGGCTGGGCTGCCGAAGAGGACGCTACCAATCCCGCTGAGTCGCGGGAGGAGGTGGCCTATGCTTCGGCGGACGGTGCTTGGCAGGCGGGTTGACGAGTTCTTCCTCGACACGTTCATCGTGTGCTTCAGCGCCGGCAATCTGTTCCCTCACCTCGAGATCGCTGCCACAGTGACATTCTTCATTGCGCTCGTACTCTGCATCGACTTTTCGGCATGTGCCCCTCGTTCACGATCGCACAACGTCCACGATACGTATCGCGCCGTTCCAATTGATTTCGGGAGGCCCGGGTAGGGACCGCGTGAATCCGCTGGGCCAATGGCGTGAGGGTACCGATGCGCTGCGCTTTCTGGCGACACTGACTCGAGGACTCACCGCCGCCCTTGACATCACACAAGTCGTCGATTCGACGTTGAAAGCGTTGCACGAGGACGCGGGCTTCGATTCTTCCACGATCGCGCTGATCGACGAGGACGAGCCAGCGATGCTGACCATTGTGGGAGGCACAGGGCTCACGAGCGCCTTCCGCGGAGTGGTCCTGCCGCGTCCCCAGGGGTTGAACTGGGTGGTGGTAACGGAGAAACGGACACTATATATTCCGGACACCCATCGTTACGGCCAGTTCCGGCACA
>DASQGM010000434.1:0-6147 GCA_035632615.1 bacterium
TCCCCACCCCCCCGAGCATCCGCTGGCCGACGCCGGCGATCAGCCCGCCGATCTGCATGTCGCCGGTCCACTTCAGCAGCGTCGCCTCGCCCTGCGGCTCGAGGTCGACCAACCCCTCGCCCTTCATGAACCCCGTGCCGCCGCTGCCCTCCAGGACGAGCTTGTAGTGCGACGGCGCCCGCTTATCCGTAATCGTGAGCGTGCCCTTGTACGTCCCCTTCACCGCGGCGATCCCGACGGTCAGCGTGGCCTCGTACCGGTCCGGTTCGATCTCCTTGAGCTCTTTCAGACCCGGCGTGCACCGGCGGAGCGCGTCGGGATCGTTGATCGTCTTCCACACGGTCTCGATCGGAGCGGCGAGCGTGTTTGTGCCTTCGAGTTTCATGGTCTCCTCCGGGCTTCGACGATGAGCTGCCGCAGCCGGTTCGGGCTGAGCGGCGCCTCCGTGATATGGATTCCAAGCGGAGCGAGCGCGTCCTCCACCGCCTGTACGACCAGCGCGGCGACGGGGATTACGCCCGCTTCTCCGGCGCCCTTGACGCCCAGGGGGTTGAGCGGCGACGGCGTTTCCAGATGCGCGATCACGAGCGGCGGCATCTCCGCGGCGGTGGGCAGCAGGTAGTCCATGAACGTCGTGCTGAGCGGCTGGGCCTGGTCGTCGTAGGCGAGCTTCTCCCAGAACGCGCCCCCGAGTCCCTGCGCGACCCCCCCGTGAATCTGGCCCTCCAGGATCAAGGGGTTGATCACCCGCCCGCAGTCGTGGACGACGACGTAGCGTTCGATCGTCAGCCCGCCCGTCTCGGCGTCCACTTCCACGACGCACGCGTGCACCCCGTTGCTGAACGCGCCCTGGGGCGGAGCGAAGTACCGGACCGCCTCGAGTCCGGGACCTTCCCATTCCTTCGGCATCGCGAACCGGAGTGGGTTCGCGGCACGGGCGAGGGTACCCAGCGCCACCGAGCGGCCGGGCACGCCGCGCACGAATGCGTTCCCGTTGCTGAGCTCGATCTCCTCGGGCGGCGCCTCCAGGATCGACGCGGCGACGATGCGCGCCTTCTCCGCGACGGCCTGCGCCGCCAGCGCGACGGCGTTCCCGGCCACGGTCGCGGCCCGGCTGGCAAAGGTGCCCGTCCCCCAGCCGAACAGCCCCGTGTCGCCCGTGCGCACCGTGACGTCCCGCGGCGACACGCCGAGCACGTCCGCGGCGACCTGGGCGAACGTGGTCAGGTGTCCCTGCCCCTGCGTACCCACGCCCGTGGCGACGAAGACGCGTCCGGAAGGCTCGACGGTAATGCGGGCGCCCTCGTACGGGCCGATGCCGGTGCCTTCCACGTAGCACGCCACGCCGCACCCGACCAGCCGGCCCGCGGCCCGGGCGGTCGCCTGCCGTGCGGCCCAGCCGGCGTATTCGATCAGCTCGAGCGCGCGGTCGAAGCACGCGGGGTAGTTTCCGCTGTCGTACCGCAGCGGGGCATTATCCTGGTAGATGAGCCCCACGTCGTACGGGAACTCGTCCGGCTGGATGAAGTTGCGCCGACGCACCTTGGCGCGATCCACCTGGAGCTCGCGCGCGACGCGGTCGAGCAACCGCTCCATCACGAAGACCCCGTGGGGGCGCCCGGCGCCGCGGTACGGGCTGACCATCGTCTTGTTCGTGAAGACGGCGCGGAACTCGCAGTGGTAGTTGGGGATCCGGTACGGGCCGGGCAGCGTGGTGCTCGCCACGATCGGCACGATCAGACCGTACGGGATGTACGCGCCCGCGTCGTGCAAGAAGATCGTGCGCACGCCGAGGATCCGTCCGTCGGAGTCGACGGCGATCTCTGCGTCGTGGATCTGCTCCCGCTCCTGGTTCGTCGCGACGAGGTGTTCCCGGCGATCCTCGATCCACTTCACCGCGCGGCCGAGTCGCATTGCGGCGAACGGAACCAGGATCTCCTCAGGGTAGAACATCATGATCTTCGGGCCGAATCCGCCGCCAACGTCCGGGGCGACGACCCGGACGTCCTGTTCGGCGAGCCCGAGCAGTTCGGCGAGCCCGTTTCGGATCGGGATCGGCGCCTGTGTGCTGTCCCAGATGTCCAGCCGCCGGGTGCGCGCGTCCCACGAGGCGACGACCCCGCGGGTCTCCATCGGGCACGAGGCGCCGCGATCGACGACGAAGCGCTCGCGGAAGCGATGGGCGGCGTTGGCAAACGCGGCGTCGACGTCGCCGACGCGCTGCGTGTAGTGCGCGCAGATGTTCGTGTCCATGTCGTCATGCACGCGCGGCGCGCCGTCCGCGGCCGCGGCCTCGAGCGTGGCGGCGACCGGAAGCGGCTCGTAGTCGACCTCGATCAGGTCGCAGGCGTCCTCGGCAGCGTACCGGCTCTCCGCGACGACGAACGCGACGGGCTCGCCGACATAGCGCACCTTGTCCGGGGCCAGCGCACACTGGGTCTTCTGATGCGTGAGCGCGGGGTGGGGGATGAGCTTCGGCAGCGGGTCGCCGAGCGCCCCGAGATCCGCGTGGGTGAGCACCGCGAGCACCCCCGGCGCGGTCCGCGCCCGCCGCGCGTCGACGCGCCGGATCCGCGCATGGGCGTGCGGGCTCCGCAGGACCGCGCCGTGGACCATGCCGGGGAGGCGCACGTCGTCCACGAACAGGCCGCGTCCGGTGAGGAGGGCCGGGTCTTCGTTGCGCGTGACGCGGGCACCGAAGTAGCGCGTGTTCATAGGGGAGTCTACCCTTCGATGGACCCCAACGCGATTCCTATACCAGGGGGCCGCTCGCCGCGCGCGAATCTCCTCCCGATGGCGGACCGCGCGCCGCGACGCGTCAACGCACGGCACTTCGCCTACCTGCTTCGTTGTGGGGACGGCACGTTCTATGCCGGCTACACGATCGACCTGGGACGGCGTCTCGACGCGCACCGGCGGGGCGGTGCGCGGTACACGCGAGGGCGGGGTCCGTGGGAGTTCGCGGCGGCGTGGCGGTGCCCCACGCGGAGCGCCGCGCTCCGGCTCGAACGGCTGCTCAAGCGCGCGGGCCGGCCGCTCCGACTGCAACTCGCGCAGGGCGTGCCGCTGTCGGCGGTGGTGCCCGCGGCGGTGGGTCTCGGCGCGCGCCGGGTCAGCCTTCCGGGCGCCTGAACGCCCCTTGCACCGACGCGCGGACGGAACGTTCCGCGTCCGTCGTCCTTCACACCCGGTGCTGCCGCGCTACTCGGCGGCGAAGAACTGGTGCAGTTCCTTGTAGGTCTCCTCCGGCGCTTCCTCCGGGAGGAAGTGACCGCAGTCGAGCGCGCGACCCCGCACGTCGTCCGCCCAGTCACGCCAGATCGCCAGGACGTCGTACCACCGCTCCAGCATGCCGCGCCGGCCCCACAGGGCGAGCACCGGACACGCGATGCGCCGTGTGCCGCGGTCCGCCTCGTCCAGTGTGAAGTCGATCGTCGCGCCGGCCCGATAATCCTCGCACATCGCGTGGATCGCATCCCGATTGTGGAAGCAGCGCACGTAGTCCTCGAGCGCGTCCGGCGTGAAGAGATGGCGCTGGCGCAGATAGTAGGCGTCCGGGTCCGCGCCGATCATCCGTTCCGGCAGATCGTACGGCTGCGCCAGGAAGAACCAGTGCCAGTATCCCAGGCCGAACGCCATGTTGGCCCGCCGGTAAGCCTCGCCCGTCGGGACGATGTCGAGCACCGCGAGCTTGCGCACGCGCTCGGGATGGTCGAGTGCCATGCGATAGGCGCACCGCCCGCCTCTGTCGTGACCGGCCACGAAGAATCGCTCGAAGTCGAGCCGGCGCATCACCTGGATCTGGTCGAGCGCCATCCGGCGCTTCGAATACGGGGTGTGGTCCGGCGTCGTCGGTGGCTTGCTGCTGTCCCCGTATCCGCGCAGATCCGTGGCGACGACCGTGAAATCCCGGGCCAGCAGCGGCGCGATTTTGTGCCACATCACGTGCGTCTGCGGATGGCCGTGCAGCAGCAACAGCGGGGGGCCGCTGCCGCCGTGCCGCACGCGGATCACCGCCTCGTCCGTCTCGACCATCTCCAGGGCAAAGGCGTCGAACATGGACGTCGATCCCCCATGGCGCCGGGCACGTTGCGCGTCGTGGCCCGCTGCCGGCGGCCACACGACACGATGGTAGCGTTCAGGCGTGATCTGCACAAGGGGATTCGGCGTCGTGTCCGGTCGGCGCGTGTCACGGCAGCGTTGCGTTTGAGCCGCCTCTTGACGCCGGCGAATTCGTTAGCCTACACTTACGGTAAGCAACTACTTACTAATTGCACCGCGCAGGCCGATGAACCGGCCGGGCCGCGCTGAGAAGGGGAGGTCGCATGGATAGCCGAGCGTTCCTGCAGCAGCAATTCGCGTTCACCCATCAGCAGGTGCACTACTGCGTCGGCGACGTCACGGATGAGGAGGCGCGACGGATGCCCAACGCGACGCTGTCGCCGATCATCTGGCAGGTTGGGCACCTCGCGTGGATCGACACGCGAATCGTTGGGCGTATCGACGCGGCGCCGAAGATCGTGCTTCCCGAGGACTACGCGACCCTGTTTGGATTGGGAACCGGAGGGCCCGCCGCGTACCCGCCGTTCGACGCGGTTCTCCGCACCTTCGACGCGGCTCACGAGGGTATGGTGCGCGTTCTCGCGGAGGCCGATTTGGACGCGATGGCTCCGGCGCCGCCGATCCCGGGGATGTGGAGTTGCGTGGGCGAGATGCTGGGGGCGGCGAACGGCAATCGATGGTACCACATCGGGAAAGTGAACACGCTGCGGGCGCTTCTGGGCAAGCCCAGGTTGTTCGGATAGCCACGGCAACCGCCGACCGGGCTGCGACCCAGGCGCCCATGCCCGGCGGGTGAATCGTGTGGCCGCGCTCCAGCACATCCTCGATGCGCTTGGAGATCCGACCCGCCGCGCGGTGTTCGAGCGGCTTCGCCGAGGCCCCCGCGCGGTCGGGCAGTTGGCGCGCGTGTTTCCGGTCAGCCGGCCGGCGATCTCGCAGCACCTGCGTGTGCTCAAGGACGCGGGGTTGGTTCGCGACGAGCGGGTCGGTACCCGTCGCTTCTACCGAGTGGACCCGGTCGGGCTGGCGGAGCTTCGGGCGTATGCCGAATCGTTCTGGACGGAGGCGCTCGGGCGGTTCAAGGAGATGGCCGAACGGGATCAGGCTCCGCCGGCGGCGGCGCGGCCGTCGCGATCGCGCCGCCGGAAGCCGTGACCACGGCATCGTCTCCAGGCGCTCAGGGCGAAACCACAAGGGAGGCTGCCCAATGACCGGTGGAAGCCATAACGTGGAGATCCGCAAGTCGGTGACGGTCGCACGGTCCCAGGAAGCTGCGTTCAAGCAGTTCCTCGCGATCGGGGAATGGTGGCCCAGGACCCATTCCTACGGCGGGGCGCGGGCGAAGGATGTGTTCCTCGAGGGGCGCGTCGGAGGGCGGTTTTTCGAGCGGTTCTCCGACGGCGAGGAGTTCCAGGTCGGGGAGGTGGTGACGTATGACCCTCCCCGCCGCGTGGTGTTCGTCTGGAAAGACCCGGACTGGGACCATCCGACCGAGGTGGAAGTGACGTTTCACCAGGACGGCGACCGTACCCGCGTGGATCTGGTTCACCGCGGCTGGGAGCACATCGGGACCCGGGCGAGGCATGGGCGGACCGACTTCGACCGCGGGTGGGACCCCGTCATGGCGGCCTACGCGGCTGCGTAACACCCGACCGGAGGCGGCGGTTCCCGCGCCTCTCCTGCCAAGAGCGATGCCCCAAGCCCCCGGCTAGCCAGGAAGTGTCGCGGGTCCACTCAACAGGGGCAAAATGGAACGGGTGGTTATTGGGCGCCGGACCCGCTCGTCTACGGGAAGGACGTGCCACTGTTCAAAGCGGCGATAAATGTTTGTTCGTCCAACGCATGAGTCGAGGCGCGCGAACACCGCGAGCCGGAGACTGTCAGGACACCGTGAGACGGGCCGCGCTCGACCGCCGGGCCAACCGTCCGCGCCGTCGGTGCCCCGAACGCGGGCCGGGACTCAAGCCAGCGCCGCATGCGTTATGTTAAGATGTAAGAGTTTACGCGGTACGGCGGCACGGCCGCCCGCGATGTTGGACTTGATTCGTTGAAAAGGAGTCCCGGATGGCGTCTGCGTCTCGTCCA
>DASQGM010000435.1:0-15645 GCA_035632615.1 bacterium
CGTCCCTGCTCGAAGATGTGCGCGTACTCGACGGCGACGCCAAGATCGACGCGCTGTTCGAGCGGCGGCGCAACCGCCAGCTCGAGCAGTACCGGGCCCGGATGGCGGGCAAGGAACTACCGGAGCGCGTGGCCGTCCTCGCGAAGATCCGTGACGAGGAAGGCTACCTCGCGGAGTGCGAGGAACTCGACAAGAACACGTTCGTGCTCATCGAACACAACTGCCCGATCCGCGTCGTCGCGGAAGCGCACCGGCAGGCGTGCGCGTGCGAGATGGCGCTGTTCTCCGAGGCGCTCGGCGCCGACACGACGCGGACCGAGCACATCCTCGCGGGGGCGCCGCGGTGCCGCTACGTGATCACGCGGCCCCGGGAGCCCGGACGAAAGACGTAACACCCCCCGGCGCGCCCGGGCGGCAGAGACGGACATCGGAACGGAGGGACAACGATGGCAACGCTGACCTACTATGGGCACTCCGCGTGGGCGCTCGAGACCAAGGGAACCATGGTGCTCATCGACCCGTTTCTGACCGGCAACCCCCTCGCCCCCGTTACCGCGGCCGACCTCCGGCCGTCGTTCATCGTGCTGACGCACGCACACGGCGATCACTACGGCGACACGGTCGAGCTGGCCAAGCGCGCGGGCGCCACGGTCATCGCCAACTTCGAGATCGTCAACTACGCGCAGAAGCAGGGCGTGGCGAACGCACACCCGCTGCACATCGGGGGCGCCCACACGTTCCCGTTCGGCCGGGTGAAGCTGACCGTGGCGTTCCACGGTTCGTCGTTTCCGGACGGCACGTACGGCGGCATGCCCGCGGGCGTCTTGTTCGAGATTGAGGGAAAGCGCCTGTACGACGCCGGGGACACGGCGCTGTTCTCCGACATGCGCCTGATCGGCGAAGACGGCTTGGATGTGGCGCTGCTGCCGATCGGCGACAACTTCACGATGGGACCGGAGGACGCGGTCAAAGCTGCGAAGCTCCTAGGCGCCCGCACGGTGATCCCGCAGCACTACAACACGTGGCCGCTGATCGCGCAGGACCCGCAACTGTTCAAGCGCCTGGTCGAGGCGTCGACGGCATCGACCGTCGCGGCCTTGAAACCGGGGGAACGATTCGAGATCCGCTAATCGCGAGCCGGAGCGGGACTCGGCTGGGGGCCTATCGCTCGTACCAGAGGGTCTGCGGGCGGAGGTTCCGGGAGATCCCGAGCTGGGTGGCCATCAGCGCGGTCCACGAGAGAAACCCCTCGACCATGGTGAGCGCCTCGTCCTCGACCTCGTCGGGATCGAGCGACGACTGCT
Source organism: bacterium (assembly GCA_035632615.1). Lineage (GTDB taxonomy): Bacteria > Sysuimicrobiota > Sysuimicrobiia > Sysuimicrobiales > Segetimicrobiaceae > JAJPIA01. Next base: position 1,305 of record DASQGM010000435.1, read on the forward strand.
GGGCGTTGCCGAGCAGGTCGCCGAGCCCGCCGCAGAACGTGCGTACGTCGTGGAGGAGTTCGGTCGCAACCCGCCGCGTGGCATCCCCCACGGTCGGAGACCGGCCGGCGGTCGAGCGCAGCCGCGCGCTCTGGGCTGTGGACCACTCCGCCAGGTCGTCGAGGGCGTAGATGGCTTCCCCCGGACCGCGCTCGACGACCACGGCAACGAACCCCTGGCACGCCCGCCACACCTGGCGGATCAGGCTCGCCAAGAACCGCTTCTCGTACGCCGTGAACCCCTTCGTCTGTTTCGGCACCGGATCCTCAAACGTCGACGACCTCATTCGTGGCCTGGGCTTCGACGTGGCGCCACGGGGCTCCTGTGGGGCCGGGCGCCCGTGACCACGCTGCACGAGATCCTCCGGCATGTCGGCGAGGCGCCCCAGGTGCCGTTTGCGCCCGCGCCCTTCCAGCGCGACGCGCTCGCGGCGATGGGACGGGGCGACGTCCTCGTATCCGCGCCAACCGGCAGCGGCAAAACGTGGATCGCCGAGCAGTACATCGCCCGGGCGCTCGGCGACGCGGCCGCGGCGGGGGTAGCGCCGCCCCGGGTCTGGTACACGACGCCGCTCAAGGCCCTGTCGAATCAGAAGTTCCGAAAGTTTCAGGCCCTGTTCGGCGACCCGACCGTCGGCCTGCTCACCGGCGAGCGCCGCGTGAACGCCCGCGCGCCGGTGCTGGTGGCGACGACGGAGATCTTGAGGAACGTCCTCTACGACACGCGCGGCCGGGAGACGCCACCCGCCGCGATCGTGCTCGACGAGGCCCACTACCTGTCCGATCCGGAGCGCGGGACGGCATGGGAGGAGATCATCCTGTTGGCGCCGCGGGAGGCCCGCCTCCTGCTGCTCTCGGCCACGATTCCGAACGCCGCCTCGCTCGCGGCATGGATGAAGACGCTACGGGGGCGGGCGCCCGAGGTGATCACGCTCGAGACGCGGCCGGTACCGCTTGCGCTCCTGCTGGCCGACGGCGCGGGACAGTTGTTGCCGGCCGACGCCGCGGACCGGATCCGGTCGCGCACGAAGCACCCGCGCTGGCTGACGACCGTCACGGAGGCACTCGACCGGCACCACCTCACCCCGGCGATCCTGTTCTTCCCGAGCCGCCGGGAGTGCGACGAGGCGGCGCGGCTCCTGGGCGCGCGGGCCGCCCCGGGGGAAGCGGAGCGCGCGAGACGGATCCAGGACTGGCTCGCCCGGACGCCCCAGCTCGCCTCGCATCCCCTCCTCACCGCGCTGCGCCGCGCCGGGGTGGCGTCGCACCACGCGGGCCATCTCACAGGCTGGCGCCTGTGCGTGGAGGAGCTGTTGGAGGCGGGCCTGGTGCGTCTGGTCTGCGCCACCACGACGCTCGCCGCCGGCCTGGACGTCCCCGCCCGCACCGTGGTGCTCTCGACGCTCCACCGGCACGGCCCGACCGGCGTCGAGCCCCTGACCCCGACGGAGTTCCATCAGATGACCGGCCGGGCCGGGCGGCGCGGTCGGGATACGCTCGGGATCGTGATCGTGGCGGCCGACACGGCCGACGACGCCCGCGAAGGCCTCGCCCTCTCCGCCGCCGCATCGGATCCCGTCGTCTCGACGTTCACGCCGTCCGACGCGCAGGTCCTCAACCTGCTGGTGCGGGGATCGACGGCGGAGGCCGAAGATATGATTCGGCGGTCGTTCGCCGCGTTTCTGCGGGAGCCCGAGGTCGCCGCGATGCGCGCCCGGCTCGCCGCCATTCCCGCCGATCCGCTCGTCGAACGGCCGTGTCGAGACCGCCTGGCCACCCGGCTGAAGTTCGACGACCTGCTCGGCCGGTTGCGGCGCGCCCGCCGCCGGGAGGACGCTGCCGAGCAGGTCGCGCGCCTCGGTCAGGCCGTGGGCGAAATGCCCTGCACCGGATGCGGCGTCGTGGATCGGTGCCTGGCAAGCCTCACGGACCTCGCCGCGCTCGAGCGAGAACGCCGGAGCCTGACACGGGGCCTCGCGGCTCTCGAGCACCGCGAGGTGACGGAGTTTCGGGCCCGCGCCGCGATCCTCCGCGACCTCGGCTACCTCGATGCCGACCAGCGGCCCACCGACGCGGGCCGCACGACCGCGCGCATCCGCCATCCGAGAATGCTGGTGCTCGCCGAGGCGATCCGAGGCCGGATCCTTCCCCAGAAGCCCGCCGCCCTCGCCGCGGTCGCGGGGGCGCTCCGCACCGCGCGCCTCGTCCTGCCGCGCGTCCGCACGCTCGCGAGACCCGGCAGGGCGCCCGGCGCCCCGGGCCGGCCCGGCGGCCCCCGATGGGAGCCGGGTCCCGCGTCGGAGGAGGTGCGGAAGTCCCTCATCGGGCTGCGGCGCGTGGTCGTGCGCGTCAACGCCGCTCGGCGGGACGCGGGCCTGCCGCCGGATCCGCTGGAAGACGAGCTGACCTCGACAGGAACCCAAGCGGCCCAGGCGGCGTGGCGCGCGTCCGCCGTAGGCGCGTGGGCCGAGGAACGGCCGTGGGGGAGCATCACCACACGTCATCACATTCCGGACGGTGACCTGCAGCGCCTCGTGTGGCAGGCCGCGGAGATTCTCGCGCAGCTCGAGGATTTGCCCGGTCACCCGCTGGCGCCGCCCGCGCGCGACGGGCGGGCGGCGCTGCTGCGGCCCCCGATCGTCTAGCGGCAGGGACGCCCGGCGCGGCGGCGGAATCCTTCCCCGGGAGCTTCACGCTCACCCATCCGCGATGACGACCGCAACCGGCCCACTCGCCGATCTCACGGTGCTCGACCTCTCGACGATCGTCTCAGGGGGGACCGCGACCTCCATGCTCGCGGACTTCGGCGCCCGGGTGATCAAGGTCGAACACCCCAAGGGCGGCGATCCCCTCCGCTCGTGGGGCCCTTTTGCCCACGGCTGCTCCGTGTGGTGGAAGGTCGTCTCGAGAAACAAGCGGTCCGTCACCCTCAACCTCAGCCGGCCGCGCGGCCAAGAGATCCTCGCCCGCCTTGCCGAGCGCGCCGACGTCCTCGTGGAGAACTTTCGGCCGGGCACGCTCGAGCGGTGGGGACTCGGGCCCGAACGGCTGCACGAGCGGGCGCCGAAGCTCATCGTGCTGCGCATCTCCGGGTTCGGCCAGACCGGGCCGTACCGGCACCGGTCCGGATTCGGCACGATCGCGGAGGCGATGAGCGGGCTCGTCGCGATCACCGGCTTTCCGGAATCGCCGCCGCTCGTGCCGCCGATTCCGCTCGCCGACGAGGTCGCGGGTTTGACGGGAGCGATGGCCGTGCTGATGGCGGTGCACCACCGCCACTCGACCGGGCGCGGCCAGGTCGTGGACGTCAGTCTCTACGAACCGTTGTTCCGGATGCTCATCCCCCACGTCACGCAGTACCGGGCGTTGGGGATCGAAGCCCGGCGCACGGGCAACGCGTTCCCTGACGCGGCGCCCCGCAACCTCTACCGCGCCAAGGACGGCACCTGGATTGCGCTCTCCGCCACGAGCCAGCGTGTGTTCGAACGACTCGCCTCAGCGATCGGCCGACCGGACCTGACCGACGATCCACGCTTCGCGGACAACACGTCACGCGTGCGGCACCGCGAGGCGCTCGACGCGATCATCGCCGCGTGGATGGCCGCGCGCACGCAGGACGAGGTGCTGGCCCGGCTCGAGGAAAACGGCGCCGTCGCCGGGCCGGTGTACGACGTCCCGCGCATCCTCGCGGACCCGCACATCGCCGCCCGCGGGAACGTCATCGCGGTACCGGACGCCGACGCCGGCGAGCTCACGATGGTCGGCGTCGTGCCGAAGCTCTCCGAGACGCCCGGCGCGGTCCACGCGACCGGCCCCGCGCTCGGCGAGCACAATCGCGAGATCTACGGCGGGTGGCTCGGGCTCACCGAGGACGAGATCGCCCGGCTGGCGGACGAGGAGGTCATCTGAGAGGGCGCGAGCCCGGCGCACGGCACCCATCCGATCGCGGAGGCCCGCGGGGCGCGCCCCGCGGCGGGGCGGCGTGCACCGGACCCGTCCGGCGGTCGCGCCGCCGGGCGCGCACGCCACCCGTGTCCTGGCGGAGTGGGTCGCGGCGCGCCATGCGTTCCCGGACGCCACGATCGCGACGGCCCGGCGGTGTGTGCTCGACTGGCTCGGCGCCGGGATCGCCGGCGCGGCACTGCCCGCGGCGCAGATCGCGGCCCGGGTCGCGCGCCAACTTGGGGGCCCCGCCGAGTCCACGCTCCTGGCCGGCGGGCGCGTGGCGGCGACGGGCGCCGCCCTCGCCAACGGCGTCGCGTCGCACGCGATCGAGATGGACGATCTGCACCGGGCCTCGGTGATGCATCTCGCGGTGGTGACGATTCCGGCGGCGCTCGCGCTCGGCGAGCGGGAGCGAGTCTCGGGGCGACGTCTGCTCGATGCGATCGTCTGCGGTTACGAGGTGGGCGCGCGGGTCGGCGAGGCGCTCGGGCAGCCGCACTACCACTTCTGGCATACCACGGGGACCGCGGGAACGTTCGCAGCCGCGACCGCCGGCGCGGTGGTGCTGGGCCTCTCCCCGGACGCCACGCTGCACGCGCTCGGCAACGCCGGCACCCTGTGCGCGGGCCTGTGGGAGTTTCTCGCCGACGGCGCGATGAGCAAGACGCTGCACGCGGGCCGCGCCGCCGAGACCGGTGTGCTGTGCGCACTGCTCGCGCGGGAAGGGTTCACCGGCGCGTCGGCGATCCTGGAGGGCGACAAGGGCGTGCTCAGGTCGATGGCGGGCGGCGGCCACCCCGAACGCCTGACCGCCGGACTCGGAGGGGCGCTGCGGATCGACGAGAACTCGTTCAAGCTGCACGCCGCGTGCGGCCATACCCACCCGGCGGTGGACGCGGCGCTCGAGCTCCGCCGCCTCGGCGTCACGCCGTCGGAGATCGCCGCGATCCGCGTCGGCACGTTCCGTACGGCGATCGAGGTCACGGCGATCCCCGACCCGCAGAACCCGTATCAGGCGAAGTTCAGCCTGCCGTTTTGCGTGGCGCTCGCGCTCGCACGCGGCCGGGTCGGACTCGGCGAGTTCACGGAGGCGACGCTCGGCGATCCGGACCTGCGCGCCCTGGCCGGCCGCGTGTCGCTGGCCGAAGACGCGGCGTGCAACCGTGCGTTCCCAGACCGGTGGCAGGCCGCGGTCACGGTCACACGCACGAACGGACGCCGCGAGACAGTGCGCGTGGACGCCCCGCGGGGCACCCCGCAGAACCCGGCGTCGAGCGGCGAGCTGCTGGACAAGTTCGCGGGCTTGTGCGACGGACGCCTCGACCGCGCACGCCGGGACGCGCTCGCGGACGCCGTCGATCACCTGGCCGAGGCGCCGGACGTCGCGGCGATCGCCTGGGGATGCGATGCGAACGATCGCGGCTAGCGACGTCACCGCTGCGGTCCGCGAACTCTGCATCTCCGTCAACCACCGGATGGGCGAGGACATGCTCGCCGCGCTCCGGCGCGCGCTCGAGATCGAGGAGAGCGAGATCGGCCGGCACGTGCTCGAACGGCTGCTGGAGAATGCGCGGGTCGCGCGCGAGCAATGGTACCCGATCTGCCAGGACACGGGGCAGGCGGTGATCTTCGTCGACCTCGGCCAGGACGTCCACGTCGCGGGAGGCGATCTCGAAGCCGCGATCGATGAAGGCGTGCGCCGGGGGTACCGCGATGGGTATCTTCGACCCTCGGTCGTCGAGCAGCCGATCGACCGCGTCAACACCGGGGACAACACCCCGGCGATCGTGTACACGCGCGTCGTGCCGGGCGATCGCATCGCGCTGGGACTCCTCGCCAAGGGCGCCGGGTGCGACAACATGAGCCGGCTCGCGATGTTGACGCCGTCGGACGGCCGCGAGGGCGCGCTGCGGTTCGTCGTCCGGGCGATCTCCGAGGCCGGCCCGAACCCGAGCCCACCCCTGCTCGTCGGCGTCGGCATGGGCGGCACGTTCGAACAGGCGGCGCTGCTCAGCAAACGGGCGCTGCTGCGAACGGTCGGGGAGCCGAGCCCCGATCCGCGCCTTGCGGCGTTTGAGGCGGAGCTCCTGGGGCGCATCAACGACCTCGGCATCGGCCCCGGGGGATTCGGCGGGCGCGTGACCGCGCTCGCCGTCCACGTCGAGAGCCGCGCCACCCACATCGCCAGCCTGCCGGTCGCGGTCAACCTGGACTGTCATTCGCACCGCGCCGGGCGCGCCGTGCTGTGACGGACGGCCGGCCGATCGAGTTGACCACGCCGTTCGGCGCGGCGCAGGCCGACGCGCTCCGCGCCGGCGACGCGGTCCTCCTCTCCGGGATCATCTACACTGCGCGCGACGCCGCCCATGCGCGGCTCGCCGGGCTGATCGCCGCCCATCGATCGTTGCCGGTCGACCTGCGCGACCAAATCGTCTACTACTGCGGCCCCACACCGGCGCGTCCCGGCCGGCCGATCGGGTCGGCCGGTCCGACCACGGCCTCCCGGATGGACGCGTACACACCGCTGCTGCTCGAGACGACCGGGATGCGAGGCATGATCGGCAAGGGGAAACGGTCCGCCGAGGTGCGCGCCGCGATGAGGCAGTGCCACGCGGTCTACTTCGGCGCCGTGGAAGGCACCGCCGCGCTGCTCGGCGCGCGCGTCACGCAGGCGACCGTCGTGGCGTTCTCCGACCTGGGCCCGGAAGCCATTCACCGCCTCGTCGTCGAGCGCTTTCCCCTGATCGTGGTCAACGACACGCGCGGCGGCGACGCCTATGACGACGGACGCGCCCGCTACCGGCGGGGCGATCCAGACGCATAGAGGAATAGCGGAATAAGTTGTACACGACCGTCTCCCCGTTGACGCGGTGCCGCAAATCGGGCGCGTGTCCGATACCCGCCCCGCGTGGCTCCTGATACTAGATTAGGCGGGAGTGTTGGCAGCTGTGACGTCACTTCGACGTCAATAGCGGGGCGCCCGTCGGCAAGAATCGTGGAAGAGGCGAGCGAATTCCGGTGATGCGCGCGATGGCGCAACGAATGCCGGTTACGCGCCATTGTGGCAGGAGATCAGCGTCCTGCGACGAAGCGTATCGGCCCTAACGACCGACCGGTTGTGTCGCCGGAGGTTGAGGCGAGAACAACGCAGCGTCGGGGTTCTTGTCGGGTGAAGAGCGCAGACAACACCTCCGCCTCTCCAGGAGGGATCGAGGGAGTAACCGACAACAACATATCGAGCGGGATCCGGGCGGCAAATGCGCGGCATGCCACGCCGCAGCGCCTCCCGCAAGCATCGACGAACCGTCGATGCGGGAGGCAACGTATGTTGCTGGCATTCCATCGGCAATCGGAGTGGCCAGTACTCAACCCGCGGGTGAGCGGCAGATGTGCACGGGTGCAGATGAACGTGGAACGACCCGAGCCGCACGATGGACATGGCGGGGGACAGCGGGAACTAACTGAAGGCAACCACGCCGCCCGGATCCTGCTTAACCACATCCCGCATGCGCGAACCCTTCCGTAGCCTCCCACCTTCCAGTCAGCGACTCACGCTTGCCCTAGCGACACTCTATGTGGTTCTGTCGGCAGCGGCCCTGCCACACGCCCACGCGGTCGCCGCGGCCGGCCTTGCGGTGATCTTCATCGCCACGGGGCTCGTCCGGCCCATCCCGAATCCCTCGGGGGGCAGCATCTTCCCCGTCAACAGCGTGAAGATCGTTGCCGCGCTCATCTGGACCACGCAGGACGTGCTCCTCGGTGTCGGCGTTGGATCGTTCATCGGGCTCGTGCTGTTTCGGAAAAATGAGGCGTGGCGCGCTTCTAGCAACGCGACCGGCTGGGGGCTCGCGACCGCCACCGCGGCGTTCGCCGGGCATTTCGTTGCGTCCCACTTCGCGCCCGGGCTCTTGCAGCTGTCCGCGGCCGCGGTCACCGTGGTCATCGTCAACCGAGTCGTGAACGAGGGCATCTTCGCAGTCTACAAATACCAGCGGTTCGGCTACCCGTTCGGCGCGACGTGGCGGCAAAACGTGCTGGACCAGTGGGTCAGTCAGGTGCTGGCGGCACCGATGGCCATCCTCCTCGCCGGTGCCGCCGGGCGGGTGGATAACGTGCTGGTGTCGCTGGGGCTCACCGCCGTGTCCGCCGTGGCCCTGCCGATCCCGCGCCAGGAGCTCGAGTACTACTACCGCTCCCAGGAGGCGGTCGGGGAGATCGTCGAGGCGGTCGTGCGGGTCCTGGAAGGCGTGGACCCGGACGCCCGGGCGCATGGGGATCGGGTCGGCGAGCTCGCCGCGGACGTCGGGTCTCGTCTGCGAATGTCAGAAGCGGATATTCGCAGCATGCGCCTCGCGGCGCTCCTGCACGACGTCGGCTTGCTCGCGGGCCAGGACGGCCCGGAATCGCAGGAACACAGCGTCACCACCGGCAGCCGCATCCTGAGCCGGTTCCCGGATCCGCTCGTCGCAAGGATCGTCCGAGCGCATCACGAGCGATGGGACGGCACGGGGATCCCGTATGGAAAGCGTGGGCGCGCAATCCCGCTGGCGGCCCGCATCCTCGCGGCCGCCGAGACGTACGATGAGATTCGCCACGGCACCAACGCCGGCGGTGACGCGCACTCGCAGTCGGACGCGGTGGCGCGCCTCCACGCGTTGGCCGGCAACGCCCTCGACCCGGGCGTCGTCGAGGCGCTGGTCGCGGTGATCGAGGTGCAGCCCGCGGAGGCGGCGGTGGCACGGTGAACGAATCTCCGCCGGCGCACACCCGACCGCCGATCTCGGCGCTCACGTGGGGAATCGCAGCCTCGTCGGCGGTCCTCCTGGTTACCGGGCTGCGTGTCATCACGACCGCGGAAATTCCTGCGGTGCTGGTGATTGCGCTGACCACGGCGCTCTTGGATCACTACCCCGTCTACCTCGATCCCGCCGGGGAACTACCGCTGACGCCGGTGATCACGGTGGCCACCGTCGTGCTGTTCGGGTGGGCCCCGACGCTGCTCGGCGCGGCGGCGGGCATGACAATCGGCTTCCTCCGCCGTCCCGCGCGGGACGTGTTGGCCAACGGCGGAGACCAGCTGCTGGCGCTCAGCGCGGGCGCGATCGTCGCCTACGTCGCCCCGCCGACGGGGACGAACGTCTCGGACGTGATCCTCGCGGGCGCGGCGTACGCGATGGCCCGCCTGGTGCTGTCCGCGGCGCGCCTGCACATCGAGGAATCGATCACGTGGCCGCGCGCGATCCGCTTCCAGGTGACGGCGACGACGTTCCATATGGCGGCGTTTACCGGCGCGGCGGCGGTCGCCGTGTGGGCCGTGAGCAACAGCCCGTCACTGGCGAACCGTCTGCTCGTTCCTCCGCTCGCCGCCACGCTGACGCTGCAGCTCTACCTGCCGCGGATCCTCCGCGGTCAGGAGCAACGCCGGGCGCTCGCCGCGGTCTCGGTCCTGGCGGCGGCCGTCGACGCGCGGGACCCCTACACCGCCGACCACTCCGCGGCCGTCGCGGAGCTGTCGCGGCGCGTCGCGCGGATCCTCGGCCTCGACGAGCCCGAGGTCCACCGCGTCTACCTGACGGGGCTGCTGCACGATGTCGGCAAGACGGTCATCCCGCTGGAGGTCCTCCTCAAGCCGGGCAAGCTGACGAACGAGGAGTGGCGGATCATGCAGTCGCACGTCGAAGCCGGCGTGCGAATCGTGGAATCCATCAGCGGGCTGGCGGAGATCGCGCCGCTCGTGGCGGGGAGCCACGAGAACTTCAACGGCACCGGCTACCCGTCCAAGATCGCGGGCGATCAGATCCCGCTGAGCTCCCGCATCAACCTCGTGGTGGACGCGTACAACGCCCTCACGACGAATCGCCCGTACCGGGCGGCCCGCTCGTCCGACGCGGCGATCCAAGAACTCGAGGCGCACGCCGGCACCCAGTTCGATCCCCGGGTCGTCGCGGCGTTTCGCGCCGCCCTGGGCTATGCCCGGGCCGGCCGGCGAGACCGCTCGGTGGCCGACGAGCGCGGCGCGCCCGGGCCGAGCGCCCGCCGCAAGCCGTCCTGGGTCGCGCTGTTCCGGGAGCCGGCGTTCGCGCTGCTGTGGACCGGGCAGCTCGTGAGCTTCCTCGGTGACGAGATCTTCTTCATCGCGCTGACGCTCTGGGTGTACCAACTCACCGGCTCCGCCACGGTGCTCGCGCTGACGCTCATCACCGCGACGGTCGGGCAGGGGTTGCTCGGCCTCCTCGCCGGCGCGCTCGCGGACCGGATGGACCGGCGCGGCCTCATGATCGCATCCGATCTCGGGCGCGCGGCGCTCGTGGCGGTGCTTCCGTTTGTGCTCCTCCGGTCGCTGCCGGCCGGCTTTGTCGTGCTCATCGTGCTGAACGTGGGCACGGTGTTCTTCCGGTCCGCCGTGTACGGCCTGATTCCGGCGGTCGTCCCGGAGGATATTCTGCCGACGGGCACGGCGTTGCTGCAGACGACCGAGCGGGTCGCGGAGATCATCGGAGGCGTGCTCGGCGGCGCGATCGTGCTCACGCTTGGGTATCACACGGTCTTCTATCTCGACGCGCTGAGCTTCGTCTTCAGCGCCGTGTGCGTCGGGCTCATGCCGGTGGCGTGGCGGGTTGGCCTCGCCACGACCGCGCCCAAGCATCTCATCACCGAGATCGGCGAGGGACTCGCGTACATCCGAAACACCCCGCTCCACCTGGTGCTCGCGCTCCTCATCGTGCCCGGCTATCTGACGCTCGCATTTCCGGCGCTCCGCGCCCCGATGATCATCAAGGCCGCCGGGCTCCCGATCGTCGCCTACGGCGTCATCAACAGCGTGATCGGGGTCGGGAAGCTGGTCTCCGCCGTGACCCTCGCGTCGACCGGCCGCCGGTGGGTGAACATCCCCTTTGTCATGGCGACGTTCCTCCTGACGGGCGTCGCGGTCGCGTTGTTCGGGGCCACCACAGCGTACCCGGCCCTGATCGTCGCCGCGTTCTTCTTCGGCGCCGGCAACATCGCGACGAACATCGCAAACGTCGCGATCTCGCTCGCGAACGCGCCGTCGTGGATCGTCGGGCGTCTGATGGCCAGCCGGCAGGTGTTCATCGCCGGCACGACGCTGCTCGGCATGCTGGTGTTCGGCCGGCTCGCGGACGTCGCCGGCCCGCAGGTCTCGGTCGTCATGCTCGGAGTGATCTCCGTCCTGGGCGTGCTGATCGTCTGGATCGTCGCGGGCCGGGACCTGCCCAGCCCGCTCCCTTCCCCTCCCGTCCCTCGCGCGCCTGGGGAACCAACGGCCGTCGCCGACCGCGCCGACGCGCCGGCCGATCCCGCCGCCGCACGGCCTCCGTAAACGCGATGGCCGCACCCGTCAGGGCGCGGCCATCGCACCGCCTCGCGGGCGCGTGGCGCTCCGGCGATCAGCGCAACCGCTTGAGCAGCGGCTCGATCTCGGCCTGCGCAAGTTCCTGCGGCCACATCGGGAGACGCTTCGCCTCGCCCTTCACGCGCGGCTGACGGTACACGACCCCCACCGGCAGTTTCCCGCGCCGCTGGAAGTCGCGGATCACGTCCCACGCCGCCTCTTTGCTGGACGGATCGTGGCTCGCCGGTACCGGCTCGACGTGCGCGCGGAACCAGTCGTATGTGTTGAATTTATTGTACGTGACGCACGGGGAGAAGTCGTTCACCACCGCGAAGCCTCGGTGCCGCACGCCCTCCACCATCATCTGCGCCGCGTGCTTCGGGTCGCCGGAGAATGACTGCGCAATGAACGTCGCCCCGCAGGTCAGCGCCACCTCCACGGGGTCGATGAACGGCGGGTGCTCCTCCGACGGCTTCCAGTCGGGCTGGCCGAGGCCCGCCGACGGCGAGTCTTGCCCTTTCGTCAGACCGTACACGCCGTTGTTCATGATCACGAGGGTGATGTCGGGATCGCGACGGCAGACGTGCACGAAGTTCTCGATCCCGATCGCGAGCGTGTCCCCGTCGCCGGCCATCGCCACGACCGTCAGCTCCGGATTGGCCATCTTCGCCCCGAGCGCATACGCGAGCGCGCCGCCGTGGGTGCCGTAGAACGAGTTGCCGTTCAGGTAGTTGCGGATCTGTCCCGAGCAGCCGATGCCGCCAACCAGCAGCAACTCGGACGGCGTCAGCTTCAGCGCCGTGACCGCGGCCTTCACCGCGTTGAGCACCGCGTAGTCGCCGCAGCCGGGGCACCACTGGATGCGGTGCCGCGGGGCGGCGTTTTGCTCCCAGATGGACTTCGCCGGTTGTGGCTTGATCGCCTCAGGCATCGATGCTCACCTCGACCATCACCGGCTCCTTACCGCCGAGCCGGACTGCGACCGCGCCGTTGTGCGTGACCTCCCGCACGGCGCGGACGATCTCCGAGGGGTAGAGCGCGCGCCCATTGTACTTGAGCACGCGCCGGACCGGCACGAGGCAGTGCGCCTGAATCAGGTCGGCAAACTGCCCCTGGTAGTTGTGCTCGCAGACGACGACCGGCTGACCGGTGTCAAGCAGGGGCTTGGCGAGGTACGTGGGGAACGGCCAGAGATGCGTGAAATGCACCACCGCGGCATCGACGCCCTCCTCACGGAGCCGGTTGCGCGCGTCGAGCAACACGAGCTTGGTGCCACCCCAACCGACGAGCGTCGGGCCGCGCCCGAGCTCGCCGTACACTTGCGGCGGCTTCGCGTCGTCCCGAAGATACGTCTGCAGCTTGCGCATCCGCTTGTCCATCTGGGCCACGCGCATCGCCGGATCGGTCGTCACGAATCCGAACTCGTCGTGCTCGGTGCTGCTGATCTTCGAGATGCCTCCGCGCTGCCCGGGGATCAGGCGCGGCGAGATGCCGGTCTCGGTGAGCCGGTATCGCAGGTAGCGGTCCCCGCGGACGTCGGCCTCCGCGGCCACGTGCCGCTCGACCGGGCCGGGCGTCTGCCGGAACACCGACTCCGGCACCGTCATCAGGCCCTCGCTGAGGTTGAGATCGGTCAGGAAGAACACCGGACACTGGTACCGGTCCGAGAGCCGCACCGCCTCGTGCATGAGCGTGTAGCACTCGTCGATCGTCGACGGCGCGAGCACGATCCGCGGAATCTCCCCGTGGCCGCCGCCCGTGACGAGCGCCAGGTCGCCCTGCTCGCTCTTCGTCGGCATGCCCGTCGACGGCCCGGCGCGCATGGCGTCGACGATCACGAGCGGCGTCTCCGTCGTCCCGGACACGCCGATCTCCTCGACCTTCAGCGAGAGGCCGGGGCCGCTCGTCCCGATCATGCTCAGCACCCCGGTCACACTGGCACCGAGTGCCGCCCGGATCGACTCGCGCTCGTTGGCGCCCTGAAGCACCCGGCCGCCGTAGTCCGGCAAGTGGGCTCCCATGTACTCGAGGATGCCCGACGCCGGTGTGATCGGGTAGCCCGCGTAGAAGCGGATCCCGGACTGGATCGCCGCGATCGACAGCGCCTCGTTCCCGCTGATGTAGACCGTCGGGCGCGCGCCGGGGACCGGCTCGAGGCGGTAGCCGACGGACGAATGCCCGCGCTCCTTCAGGATCTCGTCGACAAGCGCCCGCCCGCGGCGCGCCGCTTCTAGGTTCAGGTTCACGACCGCCGGGCCCTTGCGCCCAAACCGCTGTTCCAGCAGTTGCCGCAACCACCGCTCGTCTTCATCGAACTCGAGCAGGCGGAACAGCGCGCCGGTCATGATGATGTTCTTGACGACTTCTTTCCTGAGGTCGCGCACCGCGATGTCGCGCGCCGGGATCGCAAAGACATGCACCCCGCGCGCCTCGAGGGCGTCCATCGGCACCGGGGCGCCCGAACTGTCGTAGACCAGCACCCCGCCATCGACCAACTGCCGGCCGTGCTGTGAAATCGTATCGCGGTTGGGCTGCTGAGCGACGTCGGGATTGCTGTCGTAGTCGAGGCCGACGAGCACGTCGATCGCCTGGTCGCCCCACGAGACGGGGGGCGTCGCCGAGATCCTCAGCGGATCGTACTGGTGGGCGCCGTAGATCGTGGAGGCGAAACCCCGTTCGACGCCGAGCACGTACAGTCCAGCACGGGTGAGGATGCGGCCGATGAGGTCGGCGACCGTGGACACGCCATCGCGAAGCTGCACGCCGCCGACCAGCAGCTTCATTTCGTTGACAGTCATTCCGAACATTGCCTCCTGGGGGGCCGCGGGGCGCAACACGACCCATTACGCCCGAGCGTCGCGGCTCGAGCCTTCTGTTCAGACTCCAATATATAATGTTAGCACGTGAACGGCCGAATCGTCTATTCCCTGGCAGGGCGGTGCCGGGACGCCCCCGCCGCCGTCCGGGGGGACAGCACCGGTCAGGGGACGCAGAACAACGGGGTGGC